>CAYWUK010000172.1:0-3892 GCA_964461475.1 uncultured Dehalococcoidaceae bacterium | reverse complement strand
GGGCTTTCACATCATCGGGCCTTATGCGCCGGAGCTCATTCAGGAAGTGGTTAACGCCATGGCTTCCGGCGGGCATTCCCAGGAGATAAACGAAGGCATTCATATCCACCCCGCCCTTTCCGAGTTGATGGTGGTGGCGGTTAACAGCGTTGCAGAGCCATAAATTTCCTTGTATCAAAGGGGATTTGACCAATTGGACAAAGCGTGCGCTTGCATGCTACTATGACACGTTTGGGTAACGGATGATATAAGATAAGGCAATAAGGAGGAATAATGCTGTCTCCTGAACAATATGATATTAAAGACCCTGCGCTGGCCGAGGCCGGACAGCAGCGCATTGAATGGGCCTCTCGCGAGATGCCGGTGCTGCGGCTGATTAAGGAGCGCTTCGCCAAAGAAAAGCCGCTTAAGGATATTCGCATTGCGGGATGTCTTCATATCACTACTGAGACGGCCAATCTGGGCATCGCCCTCAAAGAAGCCGGCGCCAAGTTGACGCTATGTGCCTCCAACCCGCTGAGTACCCAGGATGATGCTGCGGCCGCCCTGGTGGTTAATCATGGGATTCCGGTGAGCGCCATCAAGGGAGAAGATGACGCTACCTATTATAAGCATATAGATATCGCCTTGGCCGTTAAGCCGCAGCTTACCGTAGATGACGGTGCCGACCTGGTAACTACCATTCATACCAAAAGGACCGATTTAATAAGCGGCGTGATTGGTGGGACCGAAGAGACTACCACCGGGGTCATCAGGCTGCGCAGCATGCAGAACTCCGGCAAGCTCGCTTACCCAGTCATCGCCGTGAATGATGCTCAGACCAAGCACCTCTTTGATAACCGCTACGGCACCGGCCAGAGCACCATAGATGGCATAACCCGCGCCACCAACATCCTCTGGGCGGGCAAGAATGTGGTTGTCTGCGGCTATGGCTGGTGTGGACGCGGCGTAGCCATGCGCGCCAGGGGGCATGGTGCCCATGTAATCGTTACTGAGGTTGAGCCGGTGCGGGCTCTTGAAGCAGTTATGGACGGCTATCAGGTCATGCCTCTTGCAGAGGCTGCCAGGATAGGCGATATCTTTATCACTGTCAGCGGCGATAAGCACGTCATTGAGCAGTCTCATCTAGAGCGGATGAAGGACGGGGCCATTATCGCCAACAGCGGCCATTTCAACGTGGAGATAAATATCCCTGCCCTGGAGAAGCTGTCCCTGGGCAAGCGCCGCATACGTCCCTTCGTTGACGAATATGAGCTGGCTGACGGCCGTTGCCTCTACCTGCTCGGCGAGGGCAGGCTGATTAACCTGGCTGCGGCGGAAGGGCATCCCGCCAGCGTCATGGATATGAGCTTCGCTAACCAGGCCCTCTGCCTGGAATATATGTTCAGGAACAGGACGAAGCTGGAGCGCTGCGTTTACCCGGTGCCGCAGGAGATAGACAGGCAGGTGGCCAGGCTGAAGCTGCAGTCCATGGGCATCGGCATTGACCAGCTTACCGAAGAGCAAAGCAGGTATCTGGCAAGTTGGGAGGAAGGCACGTAGAAAGGCCATAGAGAGCCAGTAAAGGCTTAACCGCAAACGTTCTTCCCCACGATTTCCCACCATCTATTATCGCGTCTTTTGACGTTATGTTTCTCCTTCTTCTGCTAGCTGCCCTCAGCAGAAAATCTCAAATTTCTCTCAAAAGTGGGTGCATTTGCATCCAGAAGCGGGAAATTCTGGGAAATTTTTAACAAATTCATGTTTAAAGGTCTTGACAAAGAGGGTATATTGTGATATAAAGTGGGGAAATGTGGTGAATTAGGGGTGATAAGGGGAGATCGTGTTTTTCGGTGAATTTGACTACAAGCTGGATGATAAGGGCAGGGTACCGGTCCCTCCCAAGTTTAGGAATGCGTTAAAAGATGGGCTGGTGCTGGCCCCTGGCATAGAGAAGTGCGTCAATGTCTATCCTGTTTCGGAATGGAAGAAGATAGCCGCTACCCTTACCAGCGGCTCGGTAACGCCTAGCAAGATGAGAAGGCTGAACCGGGCCCTTTTCGCTTCTGCTTTCAGCACCCAGCTTGACGGGCAGGGGAGGATCGCCCTGCCTGTGCCGCTGCGGGAGCATGCGGAGATTGAGGATGAAGTAGTTATCGCTGGTGCCAATACCTATTTTGAAATCTGGAACAACCTGCTCTGGGGAGAAGAAAAAGCTATCAGCCAGGAACAAGCCTGGCAGATTATAGAAAGCCTGGAGAATCGCTAATGGGTTCAAGGAGGTCTACCTCCAACCATACGCCGGTTCTGCTGGAAGAGACTATCAGGGCACTGGCTGTCCAGCCCGGAGGGCGTTATATTGATTGCACATTGGGTGCTGGTGGGCATGCCAGAGCCATCTTGGAACGTTGTGCCCCTGGGGGGCAGTTATTGGGCATCGATGCTGACCCTGTTGCTTTGGCGATAGCCAGGGAGAACCTTACGCCTTATAAAGACTCGGCCCTTCTGGTTAACGGGAACTTCACCGATTTGCAGGCGATATGCATCAGGTATGATTTCTTCCCCGTGCACGGCATCTTGTTTGACCTGGGCCTTTCTTCCATGCAGCTTAATGGTGGCGGTCGGGGCTTCAGCTTTCAGCATGATGCGCCGTTGGATATGAGGATTGACCCCAGCCAGGAGATGACTGCCGCCGACATCGTCAATACATTTTCTGAAGCTGAGCTTGCCCGCATTATAAGGGACTATGGCGAGGAAGGCTACAGTCGGCGCATAGCGAGCCGCATCGTCAGGGAAAGGCCGATAAGGACAACCTTGCAGTTAGCTGGCTTAATAGAAAAAACGGTTGGCCATGGCAGGGGCAGAATTCACCCGGCGACCAGGACCTTTCAGGCCCTGCGCATAATGGTGAATCGGGAGCTTGAAAATCTGGAAGCTGCCCTGAAACAGGCGGTTGACCTGCTCGGCTTTGAGGGCAGGTTGGTGGTTATAAGTTATCATTCTCTTGAAGACCGCATAGTCAAGCGGTTCATGCAGCGGGAGGCGAAGGACTGTATTTGTCCGCCGGGGATGCCTGCCTGTGTTTGCGGGCACGAAGCCCGTCTGAGGCTAGTTGTCAGGAAAGTTATCGCTCCTTCTGAAGCGGAGGTGCAGCTTAATCCACGCAGTCGCAGCGCCAAGTTACGGGTGGCTGAGCGCATAGCCAAGCGGGGATGTGGCTGGAGCTCCCTTGAGGAGCCCAGTTTTCTATTCGCCGCCAATACCTCAGGGTGGAGGAGGCCGGCTTTATTGAAAAAACTCCGGGTCGTCTTTTCCATGTCTTAGAAGAATGGAAGAGTTTAAAAAAGGGGGTTTACAAAATGTAAGAGTTTTCATCAGTTAAGCGAAGTCAGAATCCATTAATAAGGAGGGCAGATGAAAAAGCGGAAAATTGTAGCTTCTATTGATGTTGGTACTACCAAGATATGCACCATTATGGCCGATACTACTGATGGTGTCCCCCGCGTCGTCGGGGTAGGCATTGCGCCATCCAAGGGGTTGCATAAGGGCCTGGTGGTCAATATCAATGAGGCCAGAGAGTCAATCAATCAATCCATAAGGAAAGCGGAAAGGGCAAGCAATTATAAACTGGAGTCGGCCTATGTTGGCGTCACTGGCAGGCATGTTAGTTCGTCCAACAACAGAGGTGTGGTATCTATTACCCGTAACGACCGCGTGGTGCGCCCCGATGACCTGAAACGAGTCCTGGCTTCTGCGGAGAGCGTTAAAACTACCAATGACAGAAGGTTGCTTCATGTTATCCCGAGGAGCTATGCTGTTGATGGCCAGGCAGGAATCAAAAACCCGGTAGGGATGCACGGCTTCCGACTTGACGTGGAGACGCATGTTATTTCTGCCGCCATAACCTCCATCC
>CAYWUK010000171.1:1893-3945 GCA_964461475.1 uncultured Dehalococcoidaceae bacterium | reverse complement strand
GTGCATACTCTGCGCCCTGTGTGCCCGCGTCTGCCATGAGGTCGTCGGCGTCTCCGCAATCAGCCTGGCCAACCGCGGCGTGGCGCGGCAGTTGAGCACCCCCTTCAACGAAGACTACTCGGAGGCATGCATCGGCTGCGGCTCATGTGCCTTTATCTGCCCGACACATGCCATATCCATGGAAGATGCCGACGGCAAAAGGCTGCTGAAATGGCCGCACAGCCAGATGGAGTTCAAGCTGCGAAAGTGCAAGGTCTGCGGCAACTACTGGGCTCCCGAGAAGCAGATAGAATACATCGCCAGAATATCGGGGACGTCCCTGGAGGAGTACGATATTTGCCCCGATTGCCGTCAGTAAGCAGCACAGTCTAGCACTATTCAATCTCAGTCGTTCGTGTTTTAGGCAAACCTCACCCCCTTTATCCCCCGCTCCAAATAGATAATATTGCAAAGCCTTAAATCAGCAATTTGGAGCGGGGGAGAGTTTTAGAGAGGGGGCTTCGCCCCCTCTCTTATATTATATCCCTCTCCAGCCATGTATATTTCTGGTTTAAGGCGAATGATTCTGGATGGAGAGGGCAGGGTGAGGTAAGCAATGCACAAACCAACGTTAATCGAAAATCACAATCGACTTCTAAAGTTGAACCTCAAGGGGCGCTTTGCTATACTGCATCTAGTCGGGGTGTAGCGCAGTTGGTTTAGCGCGCAGCGTTTGGGACGCTGAGGTCGGAGGTTCAAATCCTCTCACCCCGACCAGCAGGGCATAGTTGACATAATAATAGAATATTAAATGTGAAGCGGCGGTTTTATTGCCGCTTTTTTGTTTTGTGCTATAATCTCTTCAATAACATGGAAAAGAAATACTCTGCGGCTTATGACGCTGTCGCCTCAAATTTAGGCTCGGGTCAGATGGTCGCCTGGTCGAGCAGCCAAGGCTACTATGCCGTTGATATCGGATCTTATGATTACTACGATTACTAATATTAAAAAGGATGATTTGAAGAAGCATTCCAGTAAAGGATATAAGATGAGGAAATTAATCTTCGTTACAGGGACAATCACAATTCTATCACTATTGTGTGGGATAACGAGTTGCCTTTCACCATACGAAGATCACATGAAACGTGGAGCGATAGCCATGTCAAATGGCAATTATGATGAAGCCATTACTGAGTTCACGAAAGTCATGGAAATCGCTCCAGATAATGAATCAGGCTATTATGCTAGAGCCTCTGCTTATTACCGTAAAGGAAAGTATGATTTAGCTATTAACGATTTTACCAAGGCTATCCAATTGAACCCCAAGCGTGTGGATCCTGATTATAACGGGCGCGGTTTGTCATATTCCGCTAAAGGAGATTATCAGTCAGCAATATCAGATTTCACAAAAGCTATTGAAATATATCCAAACCCTCTTTATTACAATAATCGCGGCTTGGCTTATCATAGCCAAAAAAACTATGACTTGGCCATTCAAGATTTCACTGCGGCTATCAACCTGGCGCCCCATGATGCTAGGCCATACAGTAATCGTGCTGATTCGTATATTGCTACAGGACAGGTTTCATTAGCTATTGTAGACCTCCGGAAAGTAATTGAGTTATCAGGTGACGACCCACTCCTTATGCAAAGTGCAAGAGAAAGATTAAAGAATTTGGGTGTAACGGAGTAAGCAAATAAATCAATCCTGAATAGCTAGCAATCATAGCTAATTAAAGCTAAAATGGGAGTAACAATTTACTCTCAGGAGGCAATAAGAATGCTAAAACCCAAGTCACCACAAACCTCATTTTTTATGAGCGGAGGTTACTTATACGACCGCATCGTCCCTCAAGACCATTTACTAAGAAAAATAAACCAGGTGGTTGATTTCTCTTTTGTCCATGACCTGGTAAAGGATAGATATACTCCCGACTTCGGAAGGCCGGCGGAAGACCCGGAGTTTATGCTCCGGCTGTGCCTACTGCAATACATCTATGGGGACTCTGACAGACAGGTCATCGAAAACGCCAGGGTCAATTTCCGGACGGCACGATGCTCCGCAGCAGCATG
>CAYWUK010000171.1:1282-1883 GCA_964461475.1 uncultured Dehalococcoidaceae bacterium | reverse complement strand
CTTCAGGTCTCCCCATGACTTTATCTGCCTTATTCTCTGCCACAGGTAAGAAGGGCGCAGGTAGAACTCCCTGTGCGCCCGCCTCACCCAGTATTTAAGCTCCTTGCGGCTGAGCTTGCTGCTCTCAAACATGGGGGCGAGCTGGCTGTCAGCCCCGGAATAGACGAAGCTTTCCCAGGGGATATCCTCTCCTCTGTTAGGCAGCAGTCCGGCAAGCTCCGTGCCCGGAAACGGCGTGGTAACGGAGAACTGGGCGAAGTCCAGCCTTAAATACTTAGCGAGCTGGATGGTCTTGCGGATGGTCACGCGGCTCTCGCCGGGAGAGCCGAGCATGAAGTAGCCGATGGTCTGAAGTCCGGCTTCCTGGCTTATCTGGACTGTTTTTTCAACCTGCTCCAGGGTGATGCCCTTGCTCAGCGTATCAAGTATCTCCGGCGAGGCCGACTCGATGCCGTAGGCCACGGAGTAGCAACCCGCCTGCCTGATGCGCCGCAGCAGCTCTCTATCCACCAGGTTTACCCTCGTCTCGCATGTCCAGTGCATCTGTAAATCTTGCTTTATCATTCCGTCGGCGATGGCGATGGCCCTCTTTTTATCAAGG
>CAYWUK010000171.1:0-1272 GCA_964461475.1 uncultured Dehalococcoidaceae bacterium | reverse complement strand
CTCCTTGATATAGGCTACCTCGGCAACGACCCTCTCCGGGCTCTGCGCTCTGAACTTGTTGCCGAATATGGGCTTTGAGCAATAGGCGCAGTGGTAGGGGCAGCCGCGGCTTGTTACCACGGCGGCAAAGGGCAACGCCCGGCCATGTGGCGGATGCGGCCTGTATTTATACCAGGGCAGCAGGTGATAGGCGAGAAAGGGCAGTGATTCAACATCAATGGTGCCCGCCCTTGGTTCGTTGCTGACCACTTCTCCATCTGCGCGGTAGCTGATGCCGGCGATGCTGTCCAGTGGCTCTTTACGCTCAAGGGCGCGCAGCAGTTCTATGATGGTCTCTTCCCCCTCGCCCCTGACGATTATATCTATCCCCGGCGCTCTGGCCAGGGTTTTTTCGGGGAGCAGCGTGGCGTGGACGCCCCCCAGTAAGATGGGGCGTTCGAGGTTGGCCCGTTTCAGGCTACTGGCAATGTTTATCGCCGTGCCCACCGTGGGCGTCATGGCGGTTAGCCCGATTACGTCGGCATCTGTGACCAATGGCGACACTTCCTCCGGCCGAAGCCCAAGGGCATTTGCGTCCAGTATGGTCGCCTGGTGTCCTCCTTTTTCAAGCACAGCGGCGAGCAGGGCAAGGCCGATGGGTGGTTGCGGATAGCGGGTGAACTGGGGAGGATTTATCAGAGTTACTTTAAGCATGTTTTGATTATAACAGACTCCAATCCCTTACTGCTGCTTATCTCTCCCGCAGCGTGTCAGGGGCCTATCTTCCTCTTCTCACCAGCACGTGGAGTATTATGCCGGTGAATATGCTGAATATGCCGACGATGAGGAAGAATGTTGATATCAGCGTGGTGCCGATGGGCATAACCTTATTCAAGGAGAAAAGCTGAAGCGCCCTGAAGCCAAGGCCAACGCCGATGAGTGATGCGATTAAGCCGCCCCACCCGAAGAAAAATAGAGGCCTCCTCTCTGAAATCATGGCTGTTATGCGTGTGAGGACCTCCATGCCGTGGGCCAGCGGGTTCAGGGTTGAGCCATCTTTGGTATATTTGATGGAGATAGGGACTTCCGTAACCTTGAGGCCTCTTTTATTCGCTTCTGCCACTGTCTCCGCCGATATGGCCATCCCGTTTTCTTTTAGTCGCAGTGAAGTTATCGCTTTTCGTGAGAAAACCCTGAAGCCGGATTCAGTGTCGGACAGGCTTTCGCCGGATAGGATACGGGTTGAATATAACAGGATTTTTTGTCCGACGCGGCGGTAGAAGGGGATGTGGT
>CAYWUK010000170.1:0-3985 GCA_964461475.1 uncultured Dehalococcoidaceae bacterium | reverse complement strand
TGGCATTAGCAGCATCATTGAAACCATTAACAACGCCAAAACCAACAGCCAGAATAATGATGAAGATAAGGAGCAAGAGGGAGGTATCAAGCATGCTTTAGTGCTACTCCTTCAAGGACATTAGCCACGTCCTCACACCTATCGGTAGCGCTTTCCATATGCTCGTAAATCTCGCGCCATTTGATAACCTGGACGATGTCCGCCGCATCATCAAAAAGCTCCCCCACCGCTGCACGAAAAACCCTGTCCGCCATGTTCTCCAGCCGGTTAATTTCCACACACCGCACCAGTATCTTCTTTAGTTCGGCGCGGTGGCGCAGCCCGCAGACCGCCCTTTCCACCTCGGCCGCAGCCTGGACGATGATATCCGCCAGCTCCTTAGCCCTCTGGGTGGGGCGCTCTACCTTATAGAGAAGCATAGCATCTGCCGCGGACTGTACAAAGTCGACCACATCATCCATGGAGTGGGCGAGCAGGGCGATATCCTCGCGGTCAAAGGGGGTTAGAAAGGTGGAATGCAGCTGGGCCATGATCTGATGGGTCACGGCGTCCCCAGCGTGCTCCAGCTCGGTTATTTCGGCCACCTTGCCCCCAACGAACTGCCAGTTATCAACTATATCTTTCAGCACCTGCGCCACCTTTACCATATTCCGCGCACCCGCATCAAACAGGTCAAAGAACTTGTCTTCGCGGGGCAGAAAAGGAAACCTGACCACCTTAAATCATCCTCCGCCGGTAAAAGTCACAAGGGAGCAAGGGAGAAAAATAAACCAGGGCACTGCGAGAGGAGCTAACAGGCAATTCACAAATAAGGCGGGCAATAAGGCCAGAACAAGCGCTGAAAAAGTTAAAAATAAATCTCAAGAACCTCGATGTAAGCCAGAACATCGCGGGCAAAGCACTTTCGGACAAGGCAAATCTCGATTCCATCCAACGCCCACTTGAGTTTAGATGAGATTTATGAGCATTGTCAAGGCGATTCGCACTGACGCAAAATTTATCTTTCACTTCCTCCCTGTTCGGAGACATCTCCCTCTTCTGTTTCCTTTTTGCCCCTCTTCGGCTTATGCCACCATGCCTTGAGCCTGCCGGTGACCTGCTTCTCATACCCCTGGTCGCTGGGGGTATAGAACTTTTTCCCCTGCTCGGCAGAGGGCAGGTTCTGCTGCTCAACGAAATGGCCTGGGTAGTCATGGGCGTATTTATAGCCTTCGCCGTAGCCCATATCCTTCATCAGCGGCGTCACCGCATTGCGCAGCTGCATGGGCACGGACTCGCTGGCGCCCTTCTTAATCTCCCCCTGAATCCTGTTATATGCCTCATATAGAGAGTTGCTTTTAGGGGCCGTGGCCAGATAAACTGCCGCCTCGGCCAGGGCGAGGTTGCCCTCGGGCATGCCGATGAAGTTCACCGCCTGCTGGGCCGCCATGGCTACCACCAGCGCCTGGGGGTCGGCCATGCCCACGTCCTCCGAGGCGAAGCGGACCAGGCGCCGGGCAATGTATAAAGGGTCCTCCCCGGCCTCCAGCATCATCGTCAGCCAGTACAAAGAGGCATCCGGGTCCGAGCCGCGCATGGACTTGTGCAGGGCCGAGATGAGGTCATAGTGCTGGTCTCCCGCCCGGTCATAGCGCACCGCCCGGTGCTGGAAGGCGTCCTCAATAACCTCCAGGGAGATTTCCCTCCTGCCGCGCTCATCAGGGGCGGTATTTAGTGCGGCAATCTCCAGCGTATTGAGGGCAACCCGGGCGTCGTTGTTGGACATCTGGAGGAGGTGCCCCATGACCTCGGGCGATATATCGACATTTAAATTGCCGATGCCCAGCAGCCTGTCTTTCAGCGCCCGCGTGATTATAACCTGGAGCTCATCCTCCTTGAGGGGCCGCAGCGGGAGTACCCGGCAGCGGGAGAGGAGGGGTGAGGTAACCTCAAAGGAGGGGTTTTCGGTGGTGGCGCCGATAAGGGTGATGGTGCCGTCCTCAACGGAGTGCAGGACCACGTCCTGCTGAGCTTTATTGAAGCGATGAATCTCATCTATGAACAGGATAGTCCTCTGCCGGCGCATCTTGCGGCGCTCCTGAGCCTCATCAATTATGCGGCGCAGGTCAGCCACCGTGGCGCTGACGGCGCTTATCGGGCTGAAATACGAGCCGGTGGTATTGGCGATGATGTTGGCCAGCGTGGTCTTGCCGCAGCCGGGCGGCCCCCACAGGATAATTGACGGTATGCGGTCGGACTCAATGGCCTTGCGCAGAATGCGCCCCCTGCCCAGGATATGCTCCTGCCCGACGAAGGTATGCAGGTCCACGGGCCGCATCCTGGTGGCCAGCGGCGCTTCCTGCTTCTTCTGCTCCTCAACCGAAAAATCAAACATATCCATATTCATGTTCATGATGCACCCTCTTTTTTTAATTGACCATATCCTTATTCAAAGCCACTTTCCAAGGCTTTTCTGCCAACCTCACCCCCTGTGTCCCCCTCTCCTGTCAAGGCGTTCCGCAGGAGAGGGGGAGGTTAGGGAAGAGGGGCAAAGCCCCTCTGGGACTCCCTTTGTTTATTAACTCTCCTCGAATATTTTTGTGCTGCCTTCTGGTAATTTTTCAACAGGAGGGCTACCAACAAGTTGTAACTTTTCCCCAAATTTTGTCAATTTTCTTTCAGAGTCATCATACTTTGCCGCAGCATGTCGAATATGACTACCTAGTATATCGTAGTCTTCTTGGAAATCCTTAAAATCGCCTTGCAATCGCCCAAGGTGACCAAGTATATCGCGGGCGGTCTTTTCTATATGTAACCCCTTTAATCCTAATACTATAGCTTGTAAGTAAGCATTGAAACTATTTGGGGACACTAAAAAGACCTTCTTCTGCATGCAGTTAGAATAAATATCACTTTGGCAGATGGTTTCATAGTAGATATTTTCAGCGGGAACATACATTAGAGCGAAATCAAAAGTGTTTTCGTCAGGCAGTATATATTTCGCTACAGCATCAATGTGTTTTTTGACCGTGCGAGCAAATTGTTTTCTCAAATCTAGTTGTTCTTCTTCGGATTCGGCTTTAACCATCCGTTCAAAGTCCTCCAATGGGAACTTAGCATCAATCGGAACTAAATTTTCACCAATCTCCACAACTGCATCTACTATTTCGCCATTATGAAACTTGTGTTGCAACTCATAGTAACCATTTGGTAGACTATCGGCCAATAATCGTTCAAGAAAGAGTTCACCGAGACCACCTCTAGGTTTTGGTGCGCGTAGGATTTCCTGTAGGCTGGATATGTTTTTACCAACTTCTTGGATTTGCTGTGTACGTTCCGTAAGTTTGCCTAAGCCTTCTTTAACCTCCCCAAAGACTTTGGTAGTGTCAGCTATTCTCTCTCCCACTGTTTTCGCTAGAGTATCACTTTGTTCTTTCCACCTATATCCTGCTCGAAGTTTGTCCCAAATAAGAAAACCAGCTACCAGCAGTAACAGTAGAATTATTACAATTTCCATTAATTTGCCTCCCCGCTATTTATACCTCTTCACCTCAAAGCGGTAGAGATTTACCGGCTCATCGGGGGCTATGCCCGCCTTCTGGCGGCAGACATCAATCTGGTAGTCCACGCTGTCCACCCCCTCAAGGTCGGGGAGGAGCAGCCCGCGCCTGAACCCGCTCTCCACGATGACCCCGTAGCGCTGCGGGTCAAGCTGCTTTTTATCCTTTATCGGCTCAGGGGCGGTGAGGACGTCCACGCTGTAGGAAAGGTGCGGCAGCTCCTCAGGGGCGATGGGGGAAAAGCGCGGGTCCCTCGTGGCAGAGCTGATGGCGTTGGCTATAATCTCCTCCGCCACGTTCTTCCTCTGCGGTTCAAAGGTGCCGATGCAGCCGCGCAGCCCGCCGAGCTTGTGAATGGAGACGAAGACCCCTGCCTTCTCCTTCATCTCGGCGCCTAGCTCCGCCGACGGCTCAGGAACCCTGCCTTCCCTGACATATGTCTCCAC
>CAYWUK010000169.1:1589-3999 GCA_964461475.1 uncultured Dehalococcoidaceae bacterium | reverse complement strand
GGATAGCCGTTTTTCGGCTATCCCCTTTTTTATCCCTAACCCAAGATTTTCGGATTGCCATGGAAGAGCTATACGGTAACAGTATTCTAGTCTGTTGATGATTGTGAATTCTCTCGTAAGATACAAAGCACCACAATCCTCTCCTTGCTGGAGCTATTGACATTGCGGTCAGGAATAGCCTATCCTTCATTCATAGTAAATCCGAGAAGGAGGGCAGCTAATGCAAGCATATTGTGTCAAGTGTCGTGCCAAAAAGGAAATGAAAGATGCCAAAAGCATCACTATGAAGAATGGCAAGCCGGCAACCCAGGGCGTATGCCCATCCTGCGGCACGAAAATGTTCAGAATCGGCAAGAGTTAAGCCCGCTTCGGTATACCTAACAGAACTTGGAAGGGCTGGATATCCCCGATATATGGGGATGTCCAGCCCTTTTTATTTTACTTGTTGCACTAAACAAGCTTACGTTACCTAGACGTAACAATCTGGACGATTGTTACGTTCCCTCGAACTCTGAGAGATGTGATGAACTTATAAAATGCTGTGAGCCTTATGGCTCGTATTAAGCAAGGTCAGGGAGTCTCCTTACCCAATAGCTTTTCCTCTAGATAAAAATTTGCTTGTATTTCCTCAACTTGTTTTTGTAGGAGTTGCAATCTTTCTTTTTCCTGCTCATTTGACTGAAGAATCTGGACAAGGTCTATAGTAATCGCCTTCATTTTATTTGTTCTTTCAGAATGCGATATGTCATAAAATGCTGCATCATAGGCTGCTTTCCGTGCTAGAGAGATGGATTGCCAATAGACATTATCCGGGATTGAGACCTTTGAACCAAGAAGTCCAATGAGTTGGGTAGTATGCTGGTAAAAGTCCTGATAACTATTTAGCTTTCTTATCCAATATTCTCTCTTCTGGTCCTTTTTAAATGAGAGGCGATAAGAAACCCACTGCATACCCAGAGCAAAAATCGCTCCAAGTACGAAGCTTATATATGGCCAGACACTTTGCATCTTTTACATCCGATTACGGCCATAACAGGCATAGAAGAACTCTGAATCCTTCCTATCTTTGTTTATAGGTGGAATTTTATCATCTACGGTAGTGAGCGTCAAAGATTTTATGCACCACAGCACATCAGATAGGGAAACAAAGAAACTAAAGCCACCTTTGTCGTAGTCGACAATCCGCTAAATTGTGCAGCGCGAGGCAGGGCCACTTGGCATCAGTGGTCAGGGCTGATAATTGATGCTTAATAATATATCAATTTTTAGATAAATTTTTTCACATAACATAACAAATTATGGCAGTTTAAATCTTAAAGTTCCTCGATTAGAGGGTCGCTCAGCTTGCCCTTTATAAATTCGCCGAAGCCAGATTCGACGACGAACTCGTCGTCCTCGGCTATCACCTTTCCCCTCAGCACGGTCATGCTCGGCCATCCGGTCACTTCCCTGCCCTCAAAGGCGCTGAGGTCCGTCCCCATGTGCAAATCGGCGGCATTCAATGAATGCTTCCTATCCGGGTCTATTATGACCAAATCGGCATCGGAGCCAGGGGCGATTACGCCCTTGCGCGGGTACAGGCCGAAAATCCTGGCGGCATTGGTGCTCACCACCTCGGCGAACCGGGATAAACTCAGCCCCCGCTTGAGGACTCCCTCTGCAAACACTACAGGAACGCGCACCTCATTGCCGGCAATGCCGTTGGGGATATCGGCAAAGGTATCGCAGTGCTCTTCCTTCTGCTTCTTGTCGTAGGCGACATGGTCGGAGCCGACGGTCTGCACCCTGCCGTCTTTAATCCCCTCCCACAGGGCCTCCACATCCTCCTGCTTCCTCAGCGGCGGGCTACAGACATAATAAATCCCCCGCGGAAACTTGGGCTCAAACAAATCATCGGTGAGAGTTAGATAATGGGTGCAGGTCTCGCAGAATACCGGCAGCCCCTTTTGCCGGTAGCTGGCGATGATATCCGGCCCATTTCGCGTCGAAACGTGGACAATATAAGTCCAGGCTCCGGTGGCTTCCGCCAGCATCATGCACTTCTGTATCTCCATGTCCTCCACCAGATTGGGCTTGGCCACGGCGTGATATATAGGGTCGGTCTTTCCTTCCCTGACCAGCTTCGCCTGGTTCTCCTCGCCGATGAAGCAGTTTTCGGCGTGGATGGTCAGCACCGTCCCCAATTCCCTGGCGCGATTGAGGATTGAATATAGCTGCCAGTCGTTCACATACCGCCCCGACTCGCGGTAAATCAGGGACACCTTAAAGCTGGTTATGCCGCAGTCCGCAACTTCCTTCATGCCGTCCAGTATAGAATCCAGGTCGGACAGCCCGGTGACCAGGGGATACCCCTTGGTGGTATAGTCAATCGCCGACAGCTTCCCGGCCCGGGAGAACTGCGCCTTCACCG
>CAYWUK010000169.1:0-1579 GCA_964461475.1 uncultured Dehalococcoidaceae bacterium | reverse complement strand
TACGCCCGCATGATGTCCGGGGTGGTTTTCATGTCGGTGACGTACATACGCACCCGATACACGTCCGACCTGCGCGCGCCCGCGCCGGCCAGGGCCCGGTCTATTTTTTCCAATATGATCCGGGTCTGCAGATAGGGATCGCCTTCACCCTCGACCACGCCTTCCGGAGTGGTGGTGGTGGTGCCGCCGATGGCGGCGGCGGCGCTGGCGATATCCCAAGTCTCCCGCGGTATTACCGCCGTCCGGCTGTGCTCAAAATGGCTGTGCGGGTCTATGCCGCCGGGAATCACTATTCTGCCGCCGGCATCAACCACCCTCTCGGCCTTGGGGAAGGCGCGCCTGGAGCCGAGCGCCATAATCCTGCCGTCATTTACGGCTATATCCGTCTGCTCCACACCGGCAGCGCTGACCACCGTGCCGTTGGCAATTATTAAATCAATTTCCATTTTCCCCAAGCCTATCCGAACCTACCTTGTGATGTGCGTCCCCGTCCCACCCCCCAGGGCCTTCAGGGCAGTCTCGGGCAGGGTGATGATGACCTCGCCATCCCTGGCCTCCAGGAAATCGAGGGCGGCCCTTATCTTGGGCTCCATGCTGCCCTTGCCGAACTGTCCCGCCGCCAGGAGCTCCCTGGCCTCAGACAGATTGAGATTGTCCAGGGCTTTCTGCGAAGGAAGGCCGAAATCGCGGAAGGCTTTTTCCACCGCGGTGAGTATGAGAAAAACATCGGCCTCAATCTCGATGGCGAGGCAGCTTGAGGCGAGGTCTTTGTCAATCACCGCCTCCACGCCCTGCAGGGACCTGTCCTTTTTTCTTATAACCGGGATGCCGCCGCCACCGACGGCAATGACAATTTCGCCGGCATCCAGCATGCTTTTGATGATTCTCGCCTGCTGTATATGAGTCGGCCGAGGCGACGGCACCACGCGCCTGTAGCCGCGAGCGCTGTCCTCAATCATCGCCCACCCTTTTTCACTGCGCAAAACCTCCGCCTGCTGCAACCCATAAAAGGGGCCAATGGGCTTGGACGGGTTCTTAAAAGCGGGGTCATCCTCGCCTACTATCACCTCGGTGACAACGGTGGTGATGTTATGTACCAGCCCGGCGCTCCTCAGACGGTTTGCCAGCGTATTTTGCATCATGTAGCCCATGAAGCCCTCGGTGGCGGCGCCGCATACGTCCAGCGGCATGGCGGGCACCACATCCTTAGCAGTTTCTACCGCCAGCAGCAGATTACCCACCTGAGGCCCGTTGCCATGCGTGATGACTACCCGGTTCCCCGCGGCGAACAGCTCCAGCAACTGCTCGCAGGTCCGCTCTATATTGAGGTATTGTTCCTCGGGTGTCCCTTTCTCGGTAGCCCTGAGGATGGAGTTGCCGCCTAAGGCAATGACGAAGGTTTTAGCCTTTTTCACATTAGCTGCCCACCATTGAAACTCTTACGAGGAGCAATTCTATATGTTCTTGAACGCAGCAAGGTCTTCAAGCATAAGAAGGCAGAGAAAGGCCTTTCGCGCGTAGAGCAGGTTCTCGGCCTGGTCGTACACCACCGAGTTCGGGCCGTCGGCTATGCTGTCAT
>CAYWUK010000168.1:1273-4091 GCA_964461475.1 uncultured Dehalococcoidaceae bacterium | reverse complement strand
GACTCGGCCCCTCTCAGTTGGTGGTCAATATGTGCCACGTGCAGCTTTATGCCGAGCTCCTTTTGCAGGTTGACAAGCAGATGCAGCAGGCAGACCGAATCCTGGCCGCCTGATACCGCTACCACCAGCTTCTGGCGCTTTGCCGTCAGGCGCTGCCCCTCGATAAAGCGCAGTATGCGGCTTATCAACTGCTCGGTTTTTTTTTGCTTATCCGTTACCATCTTAGCTGACCGCTACGGCTTTCCTTCTCTTCAGTATAAGCCGGATGACCTCTGCTATGCCGCTCACTGCCAGCACGCCGTTTACCACTATGAGCGGCAGCGCCCCCAGCAGGAGGCCGTAGGTGGTGAAGGAAATGGCGGATATGGCCAGCAAAATCTTAATCACATAGATGTTCCTGAAGAGGATTGCGCCCAGCATGCAGGCGCCGGCGAAGAAGCCGATTGTGTCAATTGGTTGAATGTTGATGCTCATTTCTCCTCCTTACCAGTTCGTCATTAAAACATGAAGGTATGAAGCTCGCTTTGGCTAGGTCGTCTTCAGGAGCAGCCTGGTGCGGTGTATTGACAGGGGATATTGCCCGAAGTCGAGGGCAGCGGCAACCTGCTCCGGCCTCCCCGAACCGCTGCTGTCGCAGCGTAGGCTCATCCCGATTGTGCAATATCCGTCGGCATAATCGATGAGCCACAGGTCGTTAATTAGCGCCCTAAGGTCATAGTGGCGCGGCCCTGTATCCCTCTGGTGCTGCCAGGGGAGGTGCTCCAGCGCCAGCAGGGAGGCGATTGCCGTCTCTATATCCTTCTGTCCTTTTTCCGTTTCAATTTCCACCCTGTATTCGGCATAACGGACCTGTGATTGCAGTGAGGGCACGTTCAGCGGCATGGGATATATCTGCATTATTTCCATCCCGGCGGGCAGTTGCTGGCTCATCGCTGTGGTAAAAGAGTCGGGGGAGACCCATCTGGCCAGCACGATATCCATTAGCTCGGCCTCGCTGGTTACCCCCAGGGCAAGCGGCGCCGCCAGGGACATTCTGGGGTGGGGGGTAAACCCCTCCGAGTAAGCCATCGGCATTCCGGCCCGGACTAGCGCCCTTTGCCACAGGCGCATTATATCCAGGTGGGAGATGAACTTTAATTCCTGTCCGCGGTGAAATCTGATGCGAAGGCGTTGCATATTCTTCCCTTGGCTACAGTTTAATATTCAGGGTTCATTTTACTCTAACTCGGCGTCTGGGGCCTCACCCTGCGCGCTGCGGCGGCCTGGCTTTCCTTGGTGAGCAGGATTTTTTCGACCTTAAGCCCCTTCATCTCGGTTATGGTTATCCTCAGCCCCTTATAGCGCAGGCGTTCGTTGACCCTGGGTATATGCCCCAGCAGGCTTATGACGAAGCCGGCCACGGTCTCGTAGTCGCCCTCGGGCAGCTCAAGCTTCATCTCCTCGTTGGCTTCCTCGATGCGCATGCTGCCGTCCACCTGGAAGGTGTATTCGTTTATAACCTCGTAGTCCTTCTCCACGCCGGCGAGCTCATCGCCGACCTCTCCCACGATTTCCTCGACGAGGCGGCTGAGGCTGACGATGCCGGCGGTGCCGCCGTATTCGTCCACCACCACGCACATGCGGTAGTTGTTATCGCGCATCTCCACGAAGAGGTCATCAATATGCTTGGTGTCCGGTGTGAAGTACGCCGGGCGCGCCAGGTCGTCAATAGCGTCATCGTCGCCGATGTTTCCTTTGGCCAGTGCCATGAGCACATCCTTGACGGAGAGGATGCCGACCACGTTATCCATGTTCTCCTTGAAGACGGGGAAGCGGGACATTGGGGATTGGGCATATAGGGCGAGGAAGTCGGATAGTTTGGCGCCCTGCTCGATGGCGACTACCTCCGGGCGGGGCACCATGACCTCGCGGACGGGGCGGTCGCCGAACTCGAAGACCTTGTGGAGAAGCCTGGCCTCATGCTCTTCCACGGTGCCTTCTTTGCGCCCCACCGATATCATGGTGCGGATTTCCTCGTCGCTTATGAGCGATTTGGGCACAGGCGTGCCGCCGACCATCCTGGTGAATGCGAAGGCGATCCAGCTCAGTACGATGACGAATGGGGTGAAGAGCCAGGAGACGAGGCTCAGCGGGCGGGCGAAGGCCAGCGACAGCTTTTCGGAGTGCTGAGCGGCGAAAGTCTTGGGGGTGGTCTCGGCGATGATAAGGAGGAGCACCGTCACGCCGATGGTGGCGATGAGGACGCCTTCTTCTCCCCAGAGGGAAATGGCCAGGGCGGTGCTCAGCGCCGCTGCTGCGGTGTTTACCAGGTTGGTGCCAAGCAGGACGGTGGAGAGGAATTTTTCCGGCCTTTCCATCAGCCTGGCTACAAGGCCTGCGCCCTTTATATTGCTTGCGACCATCTGCTCCAGTTTTATCTTTTGCAGGGCGGTAAAGGCTATCTCCGAGCTGCAAAAGAAGGCAGATAAGCCAACGCAGACGAAGAGCAGTATTAAATATAGCGTTTCGTTACCTGCCATGTGGCATCATCCCGTTCCCTTTTGCTGGGCCTGTCTTTCCTTGGCCAGCAGGATTTTATCAATTTTTAACCCCTTCATCTCGGTTATGGTTATCCTCAGCCCTTTATAGCGCAGACGCTCGTTGACCCTGGGTATATGCCCCAGCAGGCTCATGACGAAGCCGGCAACAGTCTCGTAGTCGCCTTCGGGCAGTTCTAAATCCATCTCCTCGTTGGCTTCTTCGATGCGCATACTGCCGTCCACATGGAAGGTGTATTCGTTTATAACCTCGTAGTCCTTCTCCACGCCGGCGAGCTCAT
>CAYWUK010000168.1:0-1173 GCA_964461475.1 uncultured Dehalococcoidaceae bacterium | reverse complement strand
TCCAGCTCAGTACGATGACGAATGGGGTGAAGAGCCAGGAGACGAGGCTCAGCGGTCGTGCGAAGGCCAGGGATATCTTTTCGGCATGCCGGTTGGCTATGGTCTTGGGGGTAGCTTCGCAGAATATAAGCAGGATTGCGGTTACGCCTGCGGTGGCGATGAGGATGCCGTGCTGAGGCAGGAAGCTAACGGCGAGGGCGGTGCCCAGGGCAGCGGCGGCGGCGTTGACCAGCGTGTTGCCAAATAAGACGGTGGAGAGCATTTTCTCCGGCTGCTTGATGATTCTGGCCACAAGCTCGGCGCCTTTCGCCTTGATGCTGAGCAGGTGCTCAAGCTTGATGCGCTGGATGGAGATAAAGGCTGTTTCCGTGCCGGAAAAGAAGGCCGACAGCACCAGGCAGATGAAGAGGAGTATCAGATATAGTTCAATATCGGGCATAATCGCATCACGTCATCAGGCCGGACTATCCATGTGTCAACATGATAACATTGGCTTGAGGGGGTGTCAAAGGTTTTGTTCTCCCAAGAGGGAAACAAAAGAGAGGGGCAAAGCCCCTCTCTTGCTCTTCTTTGTCTAACCTCGCGTTTGTTAGCACTTGGTATAGCCACACGCCGGGCAGTGGTAGCAGCCTTCCTGGTAGATGAGCATATTGCTGCAATCCGGGCATTGCCCGGCCAGGTTCTTCACCAGCCCGTAGTCCTCCATCCTGGGCCTGCCGTCATAGTCGCTGGCATGCTTTTCCAGCACGCTGGCGATGGCATCGGCGCAGGAGAGGATGGACTTGCCGTCCTCCCATGCCGGCGAGGGGCAGCGTATGCCGCGCAGGTGCTTCACCACATTGCCGACGTCCACGCCCGCCCGCAGCGAGAGGGAAATCAGGCGCCCCAGCGATTCAAGCTGTGCCGCAGCGCAGCCGCCGGACTTGCCCAGCAGGGCAAAGACCTCAAAGATGCCCTCGCCATCCGAGTTCACCGTAACATAGAGGTGGCCGCAGCCCGTATTGACGCACTCCGTGCTGCCCGTGGTTATCTTGGCGCGCTTTCTCGGGGTGAGCCTGCCTTCCTCGGCTTTCTCCTCCTTCTTGAGGGTGGTCAATACTTGGTCAACGCGGCTGCGGTCGCGGTAGATGGTTATACCCTTCAGCCCTTCCGCATAGTCGCGCATATATACAT
>CAYWUK010000167.1:0-4148 GCA_964461475.1 uncultured Dehalococcoidaceae bacterium | reverse complement strand
CCCCATATCCAGATGACCAACGGGTTGACCAGCACCTTGAAGGTAGTTGCCCCTGTATCATCCCAGCCAACCAGGATGACGTAAAGGTCTTCAAGCGGGGTGGAGCGGATGGCTACCTCGGTAACCGGCTGTTCGTAGCTGCGGTGGAAGTATTTTTCTGGAATCAGCGTGCCTGCCGCTTTCCCGTGGTTGCTAACGGAGAGATAAGCGGTAACCACCTGCTTGCTCTGGGTTTGATAAGTGTCCAGGTTATCATAAGTCAATGTGTAGCTTCCTATCGTCATGGATTCGCCCGACTTGAGCGTGGCTTCTTTTTCCATGTCATAGAGCGAAGAGCTAATTACGCCGATGGCTATGAGGACTATGGCGACGTGAACTATATAGCCGCCGTAGCGGGGCCGGTTTGCCCCGATTAAGCTGAAAAAAGCCTTAAGGTAGTTCTCCCCCCTTGTGCGGTGACGCGCCCTCGTGCCCCGAATCCACTCATACAATATGGTGGCTATGACGAAGCCGCACAGGGGAAAGGCGATTATGGCGTACCATGCCCTTATCCCCAATATGAAGAGCACTATTCCCATTATTACGGCTGCCGCCAGCGGCCAGAGGAAATTGCGGGCCAGGTTTCTTAATGACGAGCGCCGCCAGCCGATGAGGGCGCAAATTCCGGTGAGGAGGATGACAGCCAGGAATATGGGGCCATCAACCTGGTTGAAAAAGGGCGGGCCAACGCTGATTTTGACGCCGCGCACCGCCTCGGAGATGACGGGGAATATCGTTCCAAGAAAGATGGCGAAGGCGGCGCCAACCAGCAGCAGGTTGTTCAGCAGGAAGGTGCTCTCCCTGGAGACGAGGGATTCCATCTCCGACTCGCTCTTTAAGTCCTCTTTGCGGTCATAGAGCAGGCACAGCGAGCCGAAGAGGCTGATGCCGATGAAGGCCAGGAAAAAGGGTCCCATGCCTGATTCGCCGAAGGTATGCACCGAAGAGAGGATGCCGCTGCGGGTTAAGAAGGTGCCGAATATCGCCAGGATGAAGGTCAGTATGACCAGCACCATGTTCCATATTTTAAGCATGCCTCTCCTTCTCTGCATCATAATTGAGTGCAGGAAGGCGGTGGCCACCAGCCAGGGCATCAGCCCGGCGTTCTCAACCGGGTCCCAGGCCCAGTAGCCTCCCCAGCCCAGCTCCACATAAGCCCACCAGGCGCCGATGATGTTGCCAATGCCGAGGAGCAGCCATGCGAAAATGGTCCATTTTCTTATTGAAATTATCCATTCATCGCCCAGTCGGCGCGATAGCAGGGCCGAGATGGCGAAAGCGAAGGGGATGGTGAAGAAGACATAGCCGGCCAGCAAGGTCGGCGGGTGCACTATCATCCCCGGGTTTTCCAGCAGGGGATTAAGCCCCCTGCCGTCCGCCGGGGCGAAGGCGAGTTCGTGGAAGGGGTTCGCCACCGATACCAGCATGATCAGGAAAAAAGCCTCGGTGAACATTATGATTGCTGAGGCATAGGGCAGGAGCTTCCTGCTAATATCCCTCTTCTGGAGCATGACCAGCGTGCCGCCCAGAGTCAGAAGCCACGCCCAGAACAGCAGTGAGCCGCTGTTGCCTGCCCACAGGGCGCTGATGAGATAGGGGATGGACAGGTCGCGGCTGGTGTATGAGGCAACATACTCGATGCTGAAGTTGTGGGTCAGCAGGGCGGCAAGCATGATAATCACCGCCAGCGAAACCAGGCCGCAGGTGGCGATAAGGCCATTCCCGGCGCTCGCCATGAGCGCCAGGCGTTTCCCCCTAAAGCCGACTATGAAGGCAATTGCCGAGTATATCGAGGCTACCAGTGCCAGAAGCAGGGCGATGTAGCCAATATCCGCCATTAATCATCTTCCTTGATACTTGATAAACTTTTAGCCGGAAGGCACGTATTTGGAGGCGCACTTGGGCATGAGCGTATGGGCTTCAAATGTGCCGTCTGAATTTAAATGGCCTTCAACGACGATTTCACTGCCGGGTTTGAAGGTGTCGGGGACGACTCCATGGTAGACCACGGGCAAGCTTTGCCCCTGCTCGGCATCAGCAATGGTAAATCTCAGCGTATTATTTGCCGCTTCCTGTTCCACGGAGCCGACGGCAATCTGGCCATCTATCTTTACATTATCGCCACCGAGCGAGCTGCTCTGTGCCATGAACTCGCTGACCGTATAGTAATATGTGGCCGAGCTCATGAAGCCTGTATAGGACAGATAGCCTATGGCAATAAATAAAATTATCCCACCGATAAGGAATTTTTTTCGCTTCACCACTGTAAACCCCTCCCCGCAGCTGAGGATTCTAGCTTATCAGTTAAGGAGCTACCGATTAAATGGTAACACTCCTGTTATTTCGCTTGCAAATCTGCCCCGCTACGCTGCCTTATGGCAGGCGGTGCAGGTGTCATTGGTGCGCCCGGAATGGTCGGCTGGGACTGCTGGCGCATCGCCGACGCCCGTTTCATGGCACATCAGGCAGTTATCACGTCCCTCCAGGGTATGGGGTATTGCCGGTATCGATGATGTTGGCGTTGGTGCCGGAGTTGGCGCTGGTGCCGGAGTGGGTGCCGGTGTCGGCGCGGGAGTTGGTGCTGGCGTTGGCGCCGGCGTTGGCGCTGGAGTAGGTGCTGGCGTTGGCGCCGGAGCGGGTGCTGGTGCCGGTGTGCTTGTCCCACCTGCACAAGACGCCAGTAGAGGAATTAGAATAGCTATAAACAATGCGGCTATCGATAACCATAGTGCATGCCTTTTATTCATCCTGCTGACCTCCTAAAAAAGATTGATTTACGGCACTTCCTTAATTATAGCAGTCCCTGCGGATTTTTTAAAAATTTGGCTCGTATTATTGCTTATGTTTAACTGCTGGCAGGGCGAGGAAGTTAGCCTCGCAGGTGGCGGCCAGTCCGCGTAGCCCTTTTATATCCTAGCTGGCGGGCCCTTACGATGGGGGCCCGCCAGCTTTCAGCAAACCAGAGCCTCAAATATTTATCTGTTTCACTTATTTAAGGCATCAATTGAGGCATTCAGTACATCCAAGGTGAAGCTGGGATTGTGGATGCCTTCGCTGCCGTCGCTGTGCAACAGGAAGTAGTTCCAGCCCGCCTTGGCTATGGTTTGGCCGGAGTCGGAATCAAGCAGAGCCCCCAGCGAGGTAGTGCCTTTTGTTACCGCGGTGTCCGAGGCAAGCCTTACGTGCTCATAGGTAGTGCCGCTTACGGTGATGTTCATGGCCATGCGGCCATGCGATTCTGTGAGTTCTACTTTGCTGACATCTCCGCCGTTTTCGATGTCTACGTCGGCGCCGTCGTCTCCCATCCCCTTCAGGGTAACGGTATTACCCACTCCCGTCTGGGCGCTGATTTCGGCGATTATGGCCTTTTCAAGGGCACCCTGGAGGTCCTCAAGATTAGCCTCGGTGGATTCCTGAAGCGAACCGCCGTTGAATACGCCATGGCAGTTGGAGCAGATTTCGGTGCTGGCGGCAAAGGTATGATTGGTGCCGCCGAGTTGATAGCTCAAATCCGCGGGGGGTGGCGTCAGTTCCAGGTGGCAGTTGGCGCAGCTATCCTCAATATAGGAATGAGGGGAACGGCTGCCAACGCTGACGAAGTAAGCGTTCTCGCCCATCAGCACGTCGCCCTGCGCTGCCGTGTGGGGCGCAGTATCGTCCAGTTTGCCCGCAACCGTATCGTTATGGGCGCCGTTGCGGGTATTGTGGCAGGTGATGCATATGGCACCGCGGCCAACGCCGACGGCCTGGAACCCGGCGGGCAGCATATCGGTATCGCCCTCGATGCGGACTGTGGCCGTGTTGGGCTCACTGGAAGTGGTGCCCTGTTCATGCGGGTCGTGGCAGACCGTGCAGGTCTGAGGTTGCACTGTATCTTTAGTAAGCCCCAGAGCAGTCAGCTCTTCAACCGTCGCATCGCCGTTGGCGCCCTGGATGCGCTTGGTAAGGTCGCCCTGCTCTATCCAGGCAAGGAACCCCTGGCCGGAATGGCAGCGTCCGCAGTGGCCTGCGGTGGCGCCGCGGTTTTCAACTGTAGCGTCCTCTATTGCCAGGTCGTAGTTACCATGCCCGCTCTCTTCCCATTGCTGGAAGCGCCCGTGGCGTGCCGG
>CAYWUK010000166.1:3114-4170 GCA_964461475.1 uncultured Dehalococcoidaceae bacterium | reverse complement strand
CCTTATGCCGTAGCGGAGTTCGCGGTATGCCTGATTCTGGCGCTGAATCGCAAGGTTCACCGCGCTTATGAGCGCGTGCGCGAGGGCAATTTCCTGCTGGATGGGCTTCTTGGTTTTGACCTTCACGGCAAGACGGTGGGCATTATCGGCACCGGCAAGATTGGCAGCATGCTCGCCCGGATTTTGCATGGCTTTGGCTGTGGGCTGCTTGGCCACGACGTAAAGGAGAACCCCGATTGCGTATCGTTGGGGATGAGGTATGTCACCCTCAAAGAGCTGTTAAAACAGGCCGATATAGTGAGCCTGCACGCTCCGCTAACGCCGCAGACATGCCACATGATTAATGCGGAGACGCTGGCGCTGATGAAGCCGGGCGCCATGCTTATCAATACCAGCCGCGGCGCCCTGGTGGACAGCCGTGCCCTTATAACTGCTCTCAAGAAGCGGCGCCTCGGTGCCGCCGGGCTCGACGTCTATGAGGAGGAGTCCCATATTTACTTCCAGGACCTTTCCGATGAGATTATAACGGATGATGTCATTACCCGCCTCACCACCTTCCCCAATGTGATTGTTACCGGCCATCAGGCCTTCTTTACCGAAGAAGCCCTGACCATCATCGCCGAGACTACGATTAAGAACATAAGCGACTTTGAGGCTGGCCGGAGCAACGATAATATCCTCCGTCCTAAAGAGGTTATGAAATAAACGCGCACGCGCCCGAGATGGGGAAGGGTTAGCTACGCCCCTTTAAGCGCGTTGATGGCAGCCTCCGCTGCGGCGGTGACCTCCAGCGATGGCTCCACATCCTCCAGCGCCTTTAGAACTGGCCTCAGCGTTTCCTTGAGGTTGCCCTTGGGCAGGTCGTGCAATATGTGGTGTGCCCCTTCCCTCAGCCAGAGCGAATCCGGGTGCTCGATGAGCGCCTTCAGCAAAGGCTCGGCTGCTTTGCTGCCGATGCGCACCAGTCCCTCGGCAGCGAGCCAGCGGACGTCAAACAGGTCGTCCTGCAAAGCGTTGACCAGCGTCTGTGTTGCCGTTGGGTCGCCAATCTGGCAG
>CAYWUK010000166.1:0-3104 GCA_964461475.1 uncultured Dehalococcoidaceae bacterium | reverse complement strand
AGCGCCTTGGCTGCCTCCCAGCGAATCCAGCGTTTTTTGCTCGCCAGCGCTTCATTGAGGGGCAGCACAGCCCCTCCCCCGATGGCTACTAAAGACTTGCGCGCCTGCACGCGCACCAGCCCGTCTTTATTGCCCAGGTTATCGATTAATGCGCCAATTATCCTGTCGTCGGCGCTGCTTTGCCAGCCTGTGCCCATCTCTCCCAGGGCCTTGGCCGCCTCCCGGCGCACCCGCTCTTTGCTGTCGGACAGCGCTTCAATCAGTGGCACCGCTGCCTTTTCCCCGATAGCTGCAAGCGACCGCCGCGCTCTGAGCCGGGCCGCCTGGCCTTTATTGCCCAGTTCGGCAATCAGCAAGGGGATGGCCGCCGTGCCGGCTTGTGCGGGCTGGCTAGCCCTGGCGTTCCGTGCCGGGCCTTTCTCTTCGCTCATGTTTTGCTCCTTAATCCACTCGTTCCCGGTTGCTGTCTATCATATGCCAATCGGACAGGCCGGAGACCTCACCAGCAGAACGGGCACGCCGGAAGAGCGGAGGACTTTATCAGCCACGTTTCCCCATGCCCACCGGCTGATGCCGGAGCGTCCGTGTGTGGACATGGCGATGAGGTCTATGCCCTTTTTTTCGGCGTACCCGGTGATGGCTTCGGCAACTTCGCCTGCCAGTATTTCGGTGTGCAGATGCCCGCCGTCGAGTTTAGCGTTGGCTATCAGCTGCTTGAAATACCGCTGGGCATCAGCTTCGTGCCTGCGTTTAATCTTTTGCTCTTCCTCCGCGGTATAAACATGGCCGCCGTCATCGCTCTCGCCGGGGGCGGGCAGGAAGAAAGGTTCAATCACCCGCACCAGGGTTAGGTCAGCCCCGGCGAGTTTGCTGGAGATGGCCCTTGCATGAAGGAGGGCGCACTCCGCCAGCTCTGACCCGTCCAGCGGCACCAGCACCCTTGCGCCGAGCTTGTCCGGCGGTACCTGTTTTGCGGCGTTGGCTTTAATCAGCAGCACCGGCACCCTGGCGGCGCGCAGGACTTTGTCAGCCACGCTGCCCATGACCCAGCGCCTGACGCCGGAGCGGCCGTGGGTTGCCATAAGTATAATATCGATTGTATTTTCGTCTGCATACTGCAGGATTTCCTCGGCAGGGTGGCCTGTTGCCACTTTGCCCTGTGTCTGCTGCGCCCCGCCCCCGGCCTGGGCCCCCTCAGGCTCAAACGCTGCGGTCTCGATGGCATGTTCAACGTAGGCCTGATACATGGGCAGTAATTCGGTTTCGTTTGCGGCGCAAACGTGGAGGAAGGTTACATCCAGGCCCAGCCTCCCCCCAAGCTCCTTTGCGTATGGCAGCACTATCTCCGCCAGTTCGGAGCCGTCAAGCGGGACCAGCATCCTCTTATACACCTAGGCACCATCCTTTCGCCTGAAGGCGACAGTTTCTGCGCGCTACTGTTGCGGCGGCGGGCTCTCGGCGAGTGTAGCCTGCGCGGTGCTTTTGGTTTCCCCGCGCATGTAGGTGATGGTTACCGTCTGCCCTATTTTGTATGAGTTTATCGCCTTTACCAGTGCGCCTACATCGCCTATTTCCTGGTCTTGCATCATGGTGATGACATCGCCGGCCTGCAGCCCTGCCTTCTCTGCCGGGCTGTTTGCCGCCACTTCGCTGATGAGCGCCCCTTTGTCAACTGCCAGGTTGTAGCTGCTTGCTACCGACGGGTCTACGCTGAGGACTCCTACCCCCAGCCAGGGGCGGATGATGCGGCCATTTTGTATTAGCCCCTCAATAATCGGCAGTGCCTCATTAATGCTTATGGCATAGCCCATGCCTTCCACCCCCACCTCGGCTATCTTTATGCTGTTTATGCCTATCACCTCTCCTGCCATGTTGACCAGGGGCCCGCCGCTATTGCCCGGGTTGATGGCGGCGTCCGTCTGGATGAGGCCGAGCAGGGTCTGGCCGGGGGATTGGGATAAGGTAACATTCACCGAGCTGGCAACCCCCGCGGTGGCGCTTATTCCCTGGCCCAGGGCATTGCCAATGGCCACCAGCCAATCGCCGACGCTCAGTTTGGAGGAGTCGCCTATGGCGGCGGCGGGCAGATTCTGAGCGTTGATTTTGACTATGGCCAGGTCAGTGAGCGGGTCTGTTTGCACCGTGTCGGCGGGGAAGGTCCTGCCGTCATTCAGGGTTACGATTACCTTGTTGGCTCCCTGCACCACGTGGTTGTTGGTTACGATGTAGCCATCCTGTCTGATAATCCATCCTGAGCCGGCCCCCTTCTCCGTGGTCGGCTGGTTGAAGATATCGCGGGTTGAAATTTCAACGTCAATGGCTACTACCGAAGGTTTGACCTTGGCCACCACTTCTTTGATGGATGGCAAAGCCGGCTGTGCGATTGACGGTGGGGTGAGCGTGTTTTTCTGTGGTGGCGCCGGTGCCGGGGTGGGGCTGGCGACGGATTGTGGCACACAGGCGGCTAGAGACAGGGTGAAGATAACGAGTATGAACAGGACAGCAGTGTTTAACAGACGTCTGCGCATTGTTTTTCCTCCTTATATCGTTTTTGTCAGGCGCTCTCTGCGGGCTACATGCCAAGTCCGCTGCGAACATCAATAAAGGCAAGCAGGTTGTCGCGGCCTATCATGCCCACGATGTTATGGTCCTGCACTACGGGCACCTGGTTAATATCGTCCTCGGTCAGGATTTGGAGCACTGAGGTGAGTTCGTCATCTGGCCGCACCCACCGGAGATTTTCAAGCGGGGTCATGATATCCCTTACCTGCTTCGTTCCCCAGAGGTCGCGCGGCACTGCCTTAATGTTGTGCAGCGTGACCAGCCCCAGCACGCGGCCTTCCGCCGCCACCGGGAAGCAGCGGCGCCCGGAAGTCAGGACGTGCTCATTCACTAATTGTGCGATGGTAATATGAGGCGGAATCATCAGGCAGTCTCGCGTCATTATCTCGCTGGCGATGTGGCCATGGAGCATGTCCTGAAGGGCTAGCTGTCGGTAGCTGCCGACGGCGGCGTTTTCCAGGAACCAGCCGATGAAGGCAATCCACAGTCCGTTAAACCAGTTGCCCGTGAAGATGAGCACTACGCCGCCGAAGATGAAGAGA
>CAYWUK010000165.1:0-4170 GCA_964461475.1 uncultured Dehalococcoidaceae bacterium | reverse complement strand
CCTGTATTTCCTGAACTCATCTCAGCGACAACGACACCGCTAATGCAGGTTCATGATGGTGTCAATCCAGGCAGGCGTGGTGCGCTCTATGTTCAGCACGGCCCCCACCGGAGGCTTGACCTCAATGGTGAATTGTTTGTTCACCGAAAGGTCAGTGCCGAGAGCATCAATCAGGTTGCCGCCAGCGGAAGCGTTGGTCGCGCTGCCGACGGTTACCTTGAACATCTCGTTGTGCTCCAGCAGGTCATCGGTGTCAGCGGTCCCCAGCTTGGTAACGGTCCAATACAGGTCATCAACGCGCTGATCCTGGTCTATGTAGGAGATTACCACCTTGTTGCTGCTGCTGCTGTTAGCCACCCCTCCATTGTCCGACGCCGCCGTAGGCGCGGTGAAATCAATCGCCTCGCCGCCGAGGACGTTGGCCACGTTGAAGGATATCTGCTTGACAGTGCCGCTTGCGCCGGTGGTCCCGGCCGTGGCGATGACCGCTCCCCTGAGCTCAAGGGTGGACTGGGCTTCCTTCAGCCCGGCATAGACCGCCTCCGAACTCTTCTGCGTGGAGAACAGGCCGGCAGATAACGCGGTGTAGGCGAACACGGCTGCTACCACTACGAAGGCTATCAGGATTATGGCGGTCTCCAGGCCGGTGATGCCTTTCTCGTTTCTGCGCATTTTCTTCCATAACTTACTGAACATTTTCCCTCCTTATTCTTGCAATTCCTCCCAAAACCGTTTTGCTTCTTCTCTTTAATGTCCCGGTATGTACCACCTCCTTTTTTCCCTTATATTGCTGCTTTGTCTGCTGCGCGGGTTCAGTTTTACCTGGGAAGCTTCTCTAATGAAGATTGACGTACTGGCTCACCCTGGCTGGAACGGTGCGCTCAATGGGGAGCACAGCGCCCACAGGAGGCTTAACTTCCAAGGTAAAGGTATGATAAGCGGTAACATTATCAACGCTGGATAAGTCGACCGTAATCTGGAATAGTTCGTTCTCATCCAGGAGATTATCGGTGTTGTTATAAGTCAGTTTCTGCATCGTCCAGTTTACCGTGGGTAAGCGCTGGGTCTGGTCCTGGAACGATATGATTACCTTGTTACCGCCCGCTGATGTATCGGTGAAGTCCACCGGCTCCGCTCCGGGACGGGTGCCTATGGTGAAATAGACCTCGGTTATTTCGCTATCCACCACTTTGGCAATGACATCGCCCTTTATCTCTACGGTGCTCCTGGTCTCCTCCATTCCGGCATATACTGCCTCTTTCGCTTTCTGCGTGGTAAACAGGCCGGCGGAAAGTACCACATACGCAAACACCGAGGCCACGATAACAAAAGCGATAAGGATAATGGCAGTTTCTAGTCCGGTGATGCCCTGTTGGTTATGGCGTACCTTATTAAACAATGCGCGCATCGAGCTTCCCCCTTGTTATTAAACGGACTCACCTTATCAAACCACGAAGGCCAATGACTATCCACCAGACCATCCCCTATCTTGACAAGTCTTTTTTCCGAAATTCGCATGGGTGCTATCCCTAACGTCAAAGCAATGAAATCCCTAATGGGAATTGGAAGCGGTTATCCATTGCAAGGCATAGCGAAGGTGCCAGAATCATAAAGCGTTGAATTCGCCAGATGGCAAAAACCTGACTTTTCTTAATGCTTATGAACGCAAACCAACGACAAAGACATGGCTGCCACGAGAAAGGCCCGGTTCATCATTACAACCTGGCACTTTCCGGCGAAAAGTGCGGACTTATGGAATTTTAATGAGATTTTAATGGAATGTTTATGATTCTTTATTCTTATCTTTATGCTATAGGGCTAGAATCATAATGGTTATCAAAATAAAGAAGAGAATTAAGTAGGTGGGTGAAGGCAGCCGGGATGCTGAGACACTGATTCAGCAACGCCGACCGTTTAAAGGCTCACGAGAAAAACTTAAGAAAACAGAGAAACGGGGAAAAGAATGCAGGGGATGGAACAGCTAAAGCCAAAGGCGTCAATCAGGCTCTATGTAGTGGAAGAGCAAGAGATATACCGTGAGCTCTTCAAAACAGTCCTTCCAGCGAGAACCCCTGTTGAGCTCCTGAAGATTTCCAGCAATGGCGATATGAGCACGCTGACCAACGCAGCGGCGGAGTTAAACCCGGACGTGCTGTTGCTGAGCGTTAAAAAACTTGACCCCCATATCGTTGAACAACTGGAACAAATCCGCATGGACTATCCCAAAATCGGGATAGTCCTTCTATTAATATACTACAGCGCCCACGATATTGACCTTCTGCGCAGGCTAGCGCTAAAAGGCGAAGGAGGCATGGCACTTTTCCTGAAGCAATCGCTGGACCAGCTGGAGCAGCTGTGGAGAACCATCCTGTCCGTTAGCCAGGGACAGGTTATCCTTGACCCCCCACTGGCCACCTTCATGTTCGCCGGGAAGCCGGAATGCCCCTTCCTGAAACAGCTCACCGCCAGAGAACTGGAAATCCTCGGCTTGCTGGCAAGAGGCTACACCAACGCATCAATAGCAGAATCGCTATACATAGACATCAAGACTGTTGAGCACCATCTTAACAGCACGTATAGCAAACTCAAATCAGACCCGGACTTCAACGACAAGCACCTCAGAGTAAGCGCAGCTAGGCTCTACCTGGAAACGACAGGAGAACTCTACCACCGGGATGCCTCGCTGGCTCAAGTGGCTAGCGGCCGCAGGGAATAACAAGACGCATTTAAAGCGCCCCGCTTCTCTATTCAGAACATAACTTTCCGCCTATAGCCCAGTTATGCTTGGGAATGTCCCTGAGAATTATTTGCACCGCTTCTTCTTTGGTGCCTATCTTGACAAACTCTTCAGTTATTCCCTTCACAAGTTGCTTCTTCTGCTCCTTGGTGCGGCCCTCCCACATTTCTACAACAACTACCGGCATGATGATAATCCCCCTTTCTTAAAATTTGAGCCCGCCGACCCACCAGTATGATAATACATTCAAAAGATTTGTTCTAATCTCCCTTCCTGAGCAGCAGGCATATGTTCCTTGAGAAGCACCTCGCCGGGAAGTGGCAGCCGCCCTCCGGGAAGGATTTCACGGCAAAGCCAGCCTGCTCGGCCAACTCCTTCAGTTCACGATTGGAGAAGAGGTAATGATAGCGGAAAACAGGGTTGCCCTTAACCCGCCAGAGCACCATAACCTCTTTGCCGCGGAACCAGAACCCCGGCTGCCAGCGGTTCCACACAGTGACGAATGCCTCACCGCCACGCTTCAACACGCGGCTTAACTCCTGCAACGATTTCAGCACTTCCTCCCTGCCCTTTACGTGATGGTAAGAGGCTACGGCAATCGCCCAGTGGAAGCTCTCATCCCGATAGGGAAGGCAGCGAAAATCGGCCAGCGACAAATTCACCACGAAATCCGACTTTTTGGAGTACTTCCGGGCGAACCTCAGCATCTCCGGGGAAAAGTCTATGCCATGCAGCTCAAAGCCCTGTCGGAAAGGGACAAAGTCCGGGCCATGGGCACAGCCGATATTGAGCAGCCTGCCTCCCCGCCAGCGCTGAGCCAGCGCCTCCAGTTCGCTGCGGAACCTGGTGCGATGCCTGAAGTTATACCAGCCCGGGGCTATCTGGTCAAATACGTCCTGCATTGTTGCCATGAGAAAAAATCTGCTAAACTTGGATATATCGTCTTAATAGTAAAGGCAACATGAGGAAATTTGCAAGGACCATATCCGGCGTAACGCCGGTGGCCGCTATGACCCGCCCGATGAAATGCCCGGGGCAATGCCTTTATTGCCCCACCTACTCGGCCACGCCGCAGAGCTACACGCCGGAGTCGCCGGCGGTGCTGAGGGCACGAAAATGCGACTACGACGCCAGGCAACAGGTCAAACACAGGCTGCGAGTCCTGTCCGATATGGGACACCCCACCGACAAAGTCGAGTTGATAGTTATGGGCGGCACATTCCTGGCCGCACCCAGAAACTATCAATACCGGTTCATCAAAGACTGCTACGACGGCCTGAACGGCGAGGACTCTGCCACGCTTGATGAGGCAAAGAGGCTGAATGAGACAGCCGAGCACCGCTGCACCGGCCTGTGCATCGAGACCAGGCCCGATTGGTGTCAGCAGGAGGAGATAGAGCGCATGCTTGACTTCGGCGCCACCAGGGTAGAGC
>CAYWUK010000164.1:0-4174 GCA_964461475.1 uncultured Dehalococcoidaceae bacterium | reverse complement strand
CTCTGGACCCGCCCGATGCGGCAGGGGATATGCTGGGCGTTGCTATTGACATCGGCACCACCACGCTGGCGGCGGGGCTGACCGACCTGAACACGGGAAAGGTTATTGCCCTTGATGCCGAAATGAATCCCCAGATAGCCTTCGGCGCCGACGTTATTTCGCGGATTGTCTATATGGGCGGCGGCCCCGATAACAGGGACAGGCTGCAAAAGGAGTTGACTAAAGGGCTTAACAGGCTTTTGCTTCGGCTGTGTCGTGCCGTGCGGAGGGAGAAGGGGCGCATCTTTGAAGTAACGGTGGTGGGCAATAGCACCATGCTGCATTCGCTGCTTGGACTGGATGCCGCTCACCTTGCCATGGCGCCCCATGTTGGGGTGGTGAATAGGGCGCTCGACCTGCCCGCGAGCGAAATCGGGCTGCAAATTCACCCCAGGGGAAAGGTGCATATCCTGCCATCCATTGCCAGCTTCGTCGGCGCGGATACCACCGCGGTGATACTAGCCGCCAGGCTGCATCAAACGCGCGCACCCAGGCTGGCTATCGACATCGGCACCAATGGCGAGATTATGCTGGCCACCAGGGATGGGGTTTTGACCGCTTCAACCGCGGCCGGCCCTGCCTTTGAAGGCAGCCGCATAAAATTCGGCATGCGCGCCACCAGGGGGGCTATCAGCTCGTTTCAGGCGAGACCCTCGGTGGACTACAAGGTTATTGGAGGCTGTGCCCCCACGGGCATTTGCGGGTCGGGGCTGATTGACCTCGTGGCTGAGCTGTTTCAGGCGGGCGTTATTGACCGCTCGGGCCGGATGCTCTTGCCGTCGGATGCAGGCTCTCCTATCGTGGCGGAGCTGGCGCAGCGCGTCAGAACGCGGGGGAACGACAGGGAGTTTGTGGTCTTCAGCGACGGGAAGGCGGAGATAGCCCTCACCCAGCAGGATGTCCGGGAGCTTCAACTGGCCAAGGGGGCCATTCGGGCTGGCATTGAGATGCTGATGAAGCAGGCCGGGGTTGATGCAAACGACATTGAAGAAGTGCTCCTGGCTGGTGCCTTTGGCAACTATCTTAATCGCGAGAAAGCGGTCATAATTGGCCTGGTGCCGCCGTTCCCCGTGGAGAAGATTCACTTCATCGGCAACGGAGCGATGGATGGTGCGCTGAGGGCTTTAATAAACCTGAAAGAGAGGCGCATGGCCGATGAGATTGCGGCCCGGGCGCATCATGTCGAATTATCGGGCAGGGCGGATTTCGAGAAGGCCTTTCTGCCCAGCTTGAAGTTCGGGACTGATTAACATAATGATATCCCAGTATGGTAAAATTAAATGAGAGGGTGAATTTGTCGGACGGAAATGCTTTGAAAGTGCTGGTAATCGCCTGCGCCGTGATGGAGGCTGAGCTGACCGTGGCGAATACCCCCGGAGTGCGCCTTGAGTTCCTGGAGCAGGGGCTCCACCGCACGCCGGGCAGGATGCCGGCGGCAATTCAGGAGAAGATACACCGGGCAGGTGGCGATATTGACTATATCGTGCTGGGCTACGGCCTCTGCGGCAATGGCCTGGTGGGCGTGAGGGCGGAGAAGCAGCCGCTGATTGTGCCCCGCGCGCACGACTGCATTGGCCTTTTCCTTGGCTCTCTTGAGGCGCACCTCAGTGAGCTGAAGAAGGCGCCGGGCACTTACTTTCTCACCAAGGGCTGGATTGAACAGGGCAAGTCGCCCCTGGTGCAGTTTGGCGAATACGTGGAGCGCTATGGCCGAGAGAAAGCGGGATGGGCGATGAAGGAGGAGTACAAGAATTATACACGCATCGTCCTGGTGGATACCGGGGCTTATGACCTCTCTGCGTACAGGGAACATGCCCGCGCCAACGCCGATTTGCTCGGCGTTTCTTATGAGGAGATAAAGGGCTCTACCGCTTACTTTGGAAAGATGGTCGGTGGCCACTGGGACAGCAGAGATTTCTTTATCCTGCAGCCCGGTGAAGAGGTCACTCAAATGATGTTCTTATTGGCGGAGGTTGGCCGGACATCCTGAGATTCCCCGGGTATTTGCCGGGTGCTGGCTTATTAAGATGGACCAGCTCATAGAGAGGGCGGCGAGGGATCTGGTTAAGGCGGAGCACGCCATAGCGCTGACCGGCGCGGGCGTCTCCACTGAGTCGGGTATTCCAGACTTTCGCGGCCCTTCGGGATTATGGACCAAGAACCCCGAGGCGGAAAAGAGGGCGTACCGCAGTTACGAGAGGTTTGTGGAGGACCCGAAAGGGTGGTGGCGGGAGAGGTTTACCGGCCCCAATCTGCTGGGTGACATGGAGAAGGCGCTGCCCAACCCCAGCCACTACGCCCTGGTTGAATTGGAGGACATGGGTGTACTGAAATGCGTTATCACCCAGAACATTGATGGGCTTCACGTGAAGGCGGGGAGCGGGAACGTGCTGGAGTATCATGGCAGCATCCTGATGCTCAGGTGCGTTTCCTGCCACGCCAGATTCTGGAGGGACGAGTTTGACCTGGAGAAGCTATGGCGGGAGGACAGGCTGCCGCCGCTGTGTCCTGAGTGCGGGGGCATAATTAAGAGCGATGGCGTTGCCTTCGGCGAGCCGATCCCGCCCGCAGTTGCCCGCCAGAGCCTGGAGGAGGCTCTACAGTGCGATTTGATGCTGATTTGCGGGACGTCGGCTGTGGTCTTTCCCTTCGCCAACCTGCCGAGGGCTGCCAGGCAGAGAGGCATTGCAGCGACGATTATCGAGATAAATGCCGAGCCCACGCCGCTGACCGCTGAGGGGATTACCGATTACTTTATAGAGGGGAAGGCCGGGGAAATCCTGCCCGAAATAGTTGCCCATGTGAAGAAGCTGTTGCGGTAAGTTGCCTGTTTGTGGCTTCAGGCGGCGATAGTTTACCAGAGGTGCGGCACGAGCACCTTGCGCTCCGGCGGGTAGTTGCTGAAGTGCTGGCGGTACCAGGCATGGTGGGCTCTGGCTCGGGGCACCAGATTGGCGGCAGTCCAGAGGGCGAAGGCCAGCCCGGGCAGCGACCATGTGGCCACAGCCCAGCCTATCCAGGTTACAATCTCGCCGAGGTAATTGGGGGAGGATACCCAGCGGTAGAGGTTATCGTGCGGTATGCGGTAAACCGATTCTCCAGGCTTGCGCAGGCTGCGCAGCGTCTGGTCGGCGCGGCGGTTGATGATGAAGCCGATGATGAACAGGGCCGCCCCGATTATAAATCGGATATCGCCGAGCCATCGGTCAGGATATCCGCCGGAGAAGGTGAAGAGGTAGCGGCCATTCAGGTAGCCGTTGACCACGTTGAACAGCACCCCCGAGGCTATGATGGCGATGGGCATCTGCTTGTTTGCCCCGCGCAGGCCGAAGGGATAGATAAAGGCTCGATGCATATAATGCATCTCCCATAGGCCGAGGAAGGCCAGCGCCGTCATGTTCCTGGCACTATCGCCCAGCAGGAAGCAGAGCAGGAATACGAGCGGGGCAGCCGACTCCATGACCACCCAGGCTGTTTTATTGTTGATGACGGGCCCCCATCCGCCGCGCACGTGGCGCCCGTAAGGGGCGACGAAACGCAGCAGGAAGATGAACATCGCCGCCGCCAGTATGAACCAGGCGGTGAGCAGGTCGTGGAAGAAAGCTTGCTCGTTCAAGATAGCCCCGCTGCTTTTTCTTTGCTTGAATGGCCGGGGTAGCCGTTTTCCTCAAACCAGCGCAGTGTATCGCCGAGAGTTTCCCGCAACGGTCGCGGGTTATAGCCGAGGTCCTGGCTCGCCTTCTCATGGCTGATGTTGTGGTTGCTGCATAAAGTCCTGAGCGAGAAGCTGGTGTAAAGTGGGCGGGCACCGTTGCGGCGGCTGAAGAAGTTAATGAAGGGCAGTCCAGCGCAGGCCAGCCAGATGGGGCAGGTCAGGCGAGGCTGGGGCACTTTGGTAATCTCCTCAACCAGGGCTGCTATATCCTTTACGTTGGCCCAGTGCCCGGATAGCAGGTACTTGTCGCCTGTCTTGGCTCGTTTTTCGGCTAAAACGGCGCCTGCGACGACGTCGCGGACGTCCACCCAGTCAAATCCGCCGCTTACGAGGGCGGGAAGTTTCCCTTTTGCGAGCAGCAGCAGTAACTCGCCGAAGTGCGACGGCTGGTAGTCATGAGGGCCGACGATGGCGGTGGGA
>CAYWUK010000163.1:0-4208 GCA_964461475.1 uncultured Dehalococcoidaceae bacterium | reverse complement strand
GGAAATCGGGGTCGGCCGCTGAACCGTCATCGTAGGTATAGCCCATGGGAAGCCTTGCCCCAACTTCCGTTATATGTATCTTTGTTGAGCCTTCTTGCCAGTTAACGGTGATGGTGTATTTATAGGTATTGCCTTCATGCCACTCAATATCTCCACTCACGCTAATGTCGCTGCTGTGGTTGCCCGCCTGCACCAGTTGGCCGAAATATACGGTGTAAGTTCCCAAATCCTGGGTTTGTATCGCCACGTCCATCTGGTTAATGCTTTCCGATAGCTGCGTTGGCGGTGAAGCATTTTCGCTTAAACTCCACAAAGTTTTTTCCACGCCGGCATCGGCGGCATAAATTCCTTTTATGCTACTATCTATCATCCGGTTGCTTTTCAGGCTGGTCGTTGCGTAGTTAAGGCTTGGTATAATAGTCAGCCCGCCCAACACTAAAAGGCAGAGAACTATCGGCAGAGCCTGCCCTTTCTCATTGCTTATCAGTTGCTTTAAAAGCCGTTTCATCGTGCTCCTGCTAGTTAAAGTTCTGGCGGCGGGAAATCTGGTATTCTCTGGTTTCGCTGGCATCACCTGAGATTGCCGTAAGCTTTATGGTTAATACTCTGTTTTGGTAGCTAATGTTGCTGGTGTTGGTTGGGTCAGATGGGTCATAGGAGATATCTTCCGCTACCAGGGTGTTATCATTTTTACCTTCGCTGTTCCAGTGGTTGCGTTTGAGCTTGCCAATCCCGCCGGAAAGCCCATTGAAAAAATAAGTTACCGAATGATATACATCACCACCGCTATAGTCTCGCTCCGTCCAGGTGATATGTAAAAAATCTGTTCCGCTTAGATTGGCAGTAGTTATGCTTTCTGCCATCTGAGCGTCACGGCTTATCCAATAGCCGGCACTTTGCACCTGGTTAACCAGGGTCATGTGGTTATTGTTCAGCGCAGTAACTTTTAGGGATTGAAATATGCTCATAGTAGCGGCAAGGGATATGATGGACATTATGGAAATGGCCACTATTATTTCAATGATGGTAAAGCCGCGCTCGTTTTGTCTCATCTCGCTACCTTGTAGCCCTCCAGCATGAATAGCTCTTTGCCGGAACGGCTGATAGTTACTGTTATCTTCTGGATGCCGTCGTCAGGGTTGTGCAGGGGCGCGGCGGCAACAGTTGCGAAATAGTTGCTGTAGTCTTTATTGCCCAGAACTGGTGCCGGGGAGTATTCTGTGGCTTCATATACATAGGTGGCTTTTTTAACCCATTCCATCTGGCTTTGCGCCAGGCTTTCCGCGGTGGTCTGTTCATCAGAGATGATGCTGGCTTTAGAAGTGGTCGCCAGGCCGCTGAGAAAGGCAACGGCAATTATACCCAGCAGGGCCAGCGCTATAAGCACCTCAATGAAGGTGGAGCCCTTTTCAGCTCTACTCCCATTTATAATTTTTTTCAACCACGATATTCGCATCGCATTCTCCTGCGATATCTCTCCTTTTCTCCTGAGCTAGAAGGCCTGCCCGTACACCGAATACATGGCCGAGACCAGCGACAGGGCGATGAGGCCGACTATCCCCGCTATTATCAGCGTCATCAACGGCTGGATCATGCCGATGAGGGATTTGGTGCTGTCATCTGCTTCCGTCTCGTAGCTCTCGGCCACCGAGAGCAGGGTGGCATCCAGGGTGCCGGTCTGCTCGCCCACTTTAACCATCTGCACCATCATGGGAAGGAAGATGCTATTCTTTGCCATCGGCGCAGACAGCCCTTCGCCTCTGAGCATATCTTGATGGACATCGCTCAAAGCTTGTGCCACCACCTTGTTGTCAGTGCCGTTGATGAGGAGGGGCATTATTTCGGTCAGGGGCAGGCCGGCCTTGAATAGCAGGGATATGCTGCGGCAGCAGCGGGCCAGCTTGCTGAGATGGTTCACCCGCCCCAATAAAGGCAGGCTGAGCATCATCTTGTCCCACTTATATCTTCCCGATGGCATCTTTATGTAGATGGCTCCTGCCACCCCTATAATAAGCAGGGCCAGCATGATATTGAGGCCGTTGCTGCGGAGAGCGTTGGCGGAGTCAATAACTACCCTGGTTATCGTCGGCAGCTGGGCGCCCAGCGAGTCGTAAAGGGTGCTGAACGCCGGCAAAACGAATCCTACCATTATCCCTACCACTACCACCGTCACCACTGAGGCGATGATGGGGTATGTCAGGGCGCTTTTGATGCTTTTCCTGGCGGCAACTTCCTTCTCAATATGGTCGGCCATTTGCCTGAGCATGACCTCAAGCCCGCCGGTCTTCTCTCCTATGCTTAGCGTCCGGCAGCTGACCGTTGAAAATATCTCAGGGTGCCTGGACAGGGCTGCTGAGAGTTGATTGCCGCGGCGCAGGTCGGCAACTATCTCGCCCAGGGCCTTCTTGAGGATGCGGTTGCCTATCTGGCTCTGCAGTAGCTCCAGCGAGGTAACAATGTTTATCCCGGATTCAAGGAGCAGGGCAAGCTGGCGGTAGAGGAGGACTATATCGGACGGCTTTACCCGGAAGAACCTCTGCGTCAGCCCTTCGGAGCTGAGAAAAGGTGTATGTAGTTTCAGGTTAATGAGGCGGTACCCGGCGTAGGCCACCATATCGGTTACCATCTCTTCGTTGTCGGCCGTCAGTTTGCCTTTGACTATATCTCCCTTTTCATTGCAGGCTACATATTGATAAATCATGCAATCTCCCCAGAAGGCTTTTAACTAATCTGCGGAATAGGCATTGTGCAGGACTTCGGAAGGGGTGGTGATGCCGTCTTTAACTTTCAGCATGCCGTCCTTCATCAGCGTTATCATCCCCTCTTTGATTGCCTGCTCGCGCAGTTCAACAGAAGTGGCGCCTTTAAGTATCATCATCCTGAGCTCATCGCTGATGTGTAGTATCTCAAAGATTCCGGTGCGCCCGCGGTAGCCGGTGTTGGTGCAGGATTTGCATCCGCTGCCATAAAGGAACTCGCTTTTTTCCTCGCCCATTTCCTTGCTGTAGGTCATGCGCTCTATTATGGAAACCTCGCTCATTTTGGCGCAATTGTGACAGACGCGGCGCACCATGCGTTGCGCCACCACTCCGATGAGCGCGGAGGAGACCAGGAATGGTTCCACCCCCAGGTCAAGGAGGCGGAGGACCACGCCTACGGCATCGTTGGCATGGATTGAAGATAGCACCAGGTGGCCGGTCAGGGCGGATTGAACGGCAATGTTGGCGGTCTCAGCATCGCGTATCTCGCCGACCAGTATAACGTCGGGGTCAAGGCGCAATATGGCCCTGAGGCCGCTGGCGAAGGTGATGCCCGCCCGCGGGTTGACCTGAATCTGGTTGATATTCTTGAAGCGGTATTCAACCGGGTCTTCAACGGTGATAACATTGCGTTCAACGCAGTCAATGCAATTTACTGAAGCATAAAGGGTTGTGGTTTTGCCGGCTCCAGTGGGGCCGCTGACCAGAATCATGCCGTAGGGTACCTTGAGCATGTTTTCATATTTGCTCAGGCACTCAGGGAGAAAGCCCAGGTCGGAAAGGGCTATGGTGGCGCGGGACTTATCCAAAAGCCGCAATGTCGCCATCTCGCCATATACGGTAGCTATGGTCGCTACACGGATATCTATCAGCCGCCCCTTTGCTTTGACTGAGAATTGCCCGTCCTGTGGCCGATTATGGTCGGCGATGTTCATGTTGGCCAGGATTTTGATGCGCGAGATGAGCGGGGTGGCGGTGGCGATGGGTAGGGATATCGCGTCCTGCAGGGTGCCATCAATGCGGTAGCGCACGCGCAATTTATCTTCCTCCGGCTGGAGATGGATATCAGAAGAGCGGGCTTTGACCGCCTCGTCTATGATGAGGGTGAGCGCCTGGGCCACGGGGGCATCAATGCTGGTGTCAAGGTGCATCTGCATCTGGTCACGGACCGCGTCCTTCGGCAGGGCAATATGGGAGACCTGTTTCTCTATCTCATCATATGCCTTGTAGCTGAAGTCGATGGCATCCTGAATCTCGCCAGTGCTGGCCGCCAGAGGTTCAATGTGCATCTTGCTGCGGCTAGCCAGTGCCTCTATGGCGAAGATATCCGTTGGATTGGCCATGGCTACGCGCAGGGTATCGCCATCTATCGCCAGGGGTATAGCGACATATTTCCTGGCTATAGCTTCAGGAATTAATTTGAGCGCTTCGGGGTCTGGTGAATTATTG
>CAYWUK010000162.1:2336-4239 GCA_964461475.1 uncultured Dehalococcoidaceae bacterium | reverse complement strand
TCCCTAAGCACCGGCAACAGGCTGGGCGTATTGGCCACCGCTTCCCTCGCCGCTCTGACGGCCGCTGCCAGCACCGGGATAACATCGCCATCGCTGCTGGCGAGCTGCTGTTGGGCAGCAAGCGCCGCCTCCCGCACCACCGTTAAGATAGTGCCTTCTACCGGATTGCTAAGCCCCTGATAAGCCGTTTTTGATGCCTGGAGCAGCGCCGCAGCCAGGTCTCTGCCATTGATGGTCTCCTTCCCCTCGAAGGCTTTGGCCAGGCCGCGCCAGATTTGCGACAGTATCACCCCGCTATTGCCCCTGGCGCCCATCAGAGTACCTGTGGCCATCGCCTGTGCCACCTCGGAAACGCTTTTGGGAGAGACTCCATCGGTTTCCTCAAGGGAAGAGCGCATGGTGAGCAACATGTTGGTCCCGGTATCGCCGTCAGGCACGGGGAACACGTTCAAAGCATCGATATCAGGCACGCTCTTTTCCAGCCAGCCTGTAGCGGCGGCAAACATCTCCCTGAAACGCTGCCCATTAATAGCCCTGACTTCTCGCATTATGCCTCCGCCCCTTAGCGATGGATATACCTAGATTTTCTAGGTATTTAATGTTACTACGGCTATATTATGCTGTCAAGCGAGACAATGTTAAGATGACAAAAAACAAAACCGAACATAACCGCCAGAGCCATGGGTTGCAATCGGCGCACCGACACTGATAGTATAAACTATACAGAGCAAGGAGGCGAGCATGGGCAAGGCGAAAACGTTGATTGCGCTTGTAATTGTACTTATAATGCTGGCACTGGCGATACCGGGCTGTGCCGGCGGCGCAGGCGGCGCCAAGGGGCCAATCACCGTCGGCTCGAAGATTGACACCGAGGGCGCGCTGCTGTCGCAGATGATTATCCTGATGCTCAGGAAAAACGGATTTGATGTTGTCGATAAATCGCAGTTCGGGCCGACCTCCGTTGTGCGCAAGGCCATCATCAGCGGCGAACTCGATATATACCCGGAGTACACCGGCAACGGCGCCTTCTTCTTCGATGAGGCCGATTCCCCCGTCTGGAAAAGCGCCCAGCAGGGCTACGAGAGGGTGAAGGAATTGGATAAAGCAAAAAATAACATCATCTGGCTCACGCCGGCGCCGGCCAACAACACCTGGGCCATCGCCGTGCCGAAAACGCTGGCGGACAAAGAGAACCTCAAGTCCCTGGACGACTTTGCAGCTTATGTCAACAAAGGCGGCTATGTCAAGCTCATCGGCTCAGAGGAGTTCGTCACCAGCCCGGCGGCGCTCCCCGCGTTTCAGCAGGCCTATGGCTTCACGCTGACGCAGGCCCAGTTACTGACTGTATCCAGCGGCGACACGGCGCAGACGGAGAAAGCGGCGGCCCAGAGCACCGACGGCGTCAATGCCGCCATGGCCTACGGCACGGACGGCTCGCTCAGCGCCTTCGGCCTGGTCGTCCTGTCCGACCCACGAGGCGTCCAGCCAGTATATGAGCCGGCGCCGATTGTCCGTGGCGAGGTCTATGACAAGTATCCTGAGATTGGCACCATATTGAAACCGGCCTTTGAAAGCCTGGACCTGGTGACCCTGCAAACGCTGAATGGCAATATCGCCGTTGCCGGGCAGAACGCCGCCGACGTAGCCAAAGCCTACCTCACGGAGAAGGGGCTGCTAAAATAGCTTAATACAGGCCAACAAGGGTAATAGATGATTCGGCAACTGATTAGCCGCGACAATGTGGCACTCACCGGCGCCATCATCGGCCTCCTTTCACTGCTGCCCGGCTGGCTGACGCTGAAGCCCAACCGCCTCGCCGCGGGCACCAGCCTGAACCTCTGGCAAAGCCCGAATCAGGCTGAGGCTGCAATCATGGCCGGCCTATGGCTGGCCTGCCTTATCC
>CAYWUK010000162.1:0-2326 GCA_964461475.1 uncultured Dehalococcoidaceae bacterium | reverse complement strand
CACCCATCGCCAGGGTATCTCAGGGCACAGGTTTCTGGGCTACCCTAATCGGTGCCTACATCGTCATATTCGCCGCCCGCCAGAGGCTGAACGACATGCCAATCTGGCGCAACATCGTCTCCTGGAGCGGGCTGGCGGTTTTCGCCGTCTTCCTCTTCAGCGGCTGGTTTAATAACCTCTCCGTGCTGCAGGAGTTCAGCGGCTATCAGCAGCGCTTTCTGCAGGAGCTGCTAAAACACGTCGGCCTGTTCGGCGGCAGCGTCCTCCTCGCCATAATAATCGGCGTACCGCTCGGCATCTGGGCGACCCGCAACAGGTATGCCGAAAAGCCAACTTTTTTCATCACCAACATAATGCAGACCGTGCCCAGCCTGGCGCTCTTCGGCCTGCTCATTGCGCCGCTATCCGCGCTGTCCTTTGCCGTTCCCGCCCTGCGCGATATCGGAATAAGCGGCGTGGGAGTCGCGCCGGCAATCATCGCCCTGACCATATATTCGCTGCTTCCGGTGGTGCGCAACACATATGTCGGCATTCGCCATGTGGAGCCGGCGGCGATAGATGCCGGGCTGGGGATGGGGATGAGCCGCTGGCAGGTCTTTCGCAGGGTGGAAGTGCCGCTGGCCGCCCCTCTGGTACTGGAAGGCGTGCGCACGGCGTCAGTCCAGGCGGTGGGGCTGACCACGGTGGCCGCGCTCATCGGCGCCGGCGGGCTGGGCTGGTTTGTCTTTCGCGGCATCGGCCAGGCGGCGCCCGACCTGATTATACTCGGCGCCATACCTATCATCGGCCTGGCACTGCTGGTGGACGCCGTAATGCGGACTATCGTCAGGATGGGCACGCCCAGGGGCCTGAGCGGAGATAATTCATGATACATCTGGAGAAGGTGATCAAGCGCTACGGGGAGACGGCAGCGGTAGACGGGCTCTCCCTGGAAATCAACACTGGCGAGGTCTGTGTGCTCATCGGCCCATCCGGCTGCGGCAAGACAACGACGCTGCGCATGATAAACCGCCTCGTCGAACCAAGCGCTGGACGCATCCTCATCGATGGTCAGGACACGGCCAGCATCAAGGCGGAAAAACTACGCCTGTCCATAGGTTACGCCATTCAAAGCGTGGGCCTCTTTCCGCACCTGACCGTGGCCGAAAACATCGCCGTAGTGCCGCAGCTACTTCACTGGGATAAAACCCGCATCGCGCGGCGGGTGGCCGAGTTGCTGGATCTCGTCGGCCTCAACCCGACCGAGTGCGTAAGGAAATACCCCAAGCATCTCTCCGGCGGAGAAGCGCAGCGCATCGGCGTGGCCCGTGCCCTGGCCGCTGACCCACCTATTATGCTCATGGACGAACCTTTTGGCGCCGTTGACCCCCTCACCCGCGAGAGGCTACAGGCACAGTTCGTCCATATCCAGCAAGAGGTGAAGAAGACAATCATCCTGGTGACGCACGACCTTGACGAGGCTATACGCCTGGCCGACCGCATTGCCCTCATGGCAGCGGGCAGGCTGGTGCAGTACGATACGCCAGAAACGATACTGTCCAGGCCGATAAACAAGTTCGCCCGCGATTTCGTCGGCGCCGACCGCGCCCTCAAGCGCCTCTCGCGCATCAGCATCAAGGGCTTCATCAAACCCGCCCCTGTCACAAACGTGAACAGCCCGCCCAAAGAGGCAATTTCAATTGCAGGGCGCTACCGCTGGCTCTGGATAGTGGATGATGAGCAGCGACTCATCGGCTGGGCAGATGTGGACAACCTCAAGCAGGCCGACTCCATCAAAGAGGCCTTGGAACAGGGAGAAGCCGCTGAAATAGCCCTGCCCGATAGCGCCACCCTGCGCGAAGCGCTCTCGCGGATGCTCGGGCTGGGCTTCAAGTATATCCCCGTAGTTGACGACAAAAAGCGACTCATCGGAGAGGTGGCGCTGGGAGACGTAGAGGCAGCCACAACCGAGGCTGAAGGATAACATGAGCAGCCAGGCAAGACGATGGCTCTTTCTCGCCCTGGCGGGAGGAGCCTTTCTCATCCTAATCGGCAATATGGGCTGGTGGCAGGCAGCGCTCCATTACCTCTTCCCGGCGGAGAGCACGGTTATACATCCGCGCGCCAGCCTGCTCGTCCTCGTCTGGGAGCACATCCAGCTGGTTGCCATATCAAGCGGCATAACCATTATAGTGGGAATCCCCCTGGGCATATGGGCTACCCGCCCCTCCGGCAGGGACTTCCTGCCTATAGTGAGCGATGTTACCTCCTTCGGCCAGACCTTCCCACCGGTGGCCGTCCTGGCACTGGCCGTGCCCGTCCTCGGCTTCGGCTTCATGCCCACCAT
>CAYWUK010000161.1:0-4285 GCA_964461475.1 uncultured Dehalococcoidaceae bacterium | reverse complement strand
GCAGTGGCTATTGCTGGTTCAACATTGGGGAAGATGACGATGAAGAAGATGATTATCCCGGCCAGGGCCTTTTTAATATAGCTGCTGGATAAGTCTGAGTTTTGCCGCTGCATCCTCTTCGGCCTGCCCATGTCCTCGCGTTTCCTTCCTGGCGCTGCCTTGGCCAGCCATTCTCTGAAGCGCGCCGTGCTTAGGACTTGCCAGCAGAGATAGCCGCTGAGCAGGGCCACGTTCACGGCAAAATAGTAAGCGAAGCGGCGCTGTCCCAAAGTGGCCGCCAGTATTACCAGGCTCCATACTATCAGCAGGCTTTTTTCGCTTTCGCCCTGTTTGACGGCCTGATATATCAGGATAACAAGGGCGATGAGGGCAAGAAAAAATCCTGTAGTGAAGCTTCTCCAGGCAACTGCAAGCGTCATGTTGCCGGCTAAGGACAGGAGGGGTTGCATTTCGGCGGTGGTGAGCGCGGAGATGCTCTCCGGTGCGAATATGCTGAACTGGGACATGGTCAGGCGGAGGAGAGGGGTGGCGACGGCGTAAAAGATGGCGAGCACGGCCATCCCGAGCCCGAGCACGCCGAGCGGGTAGTAAGCTGGCTTTATTTTTCTGCTGGCGAACAGGTGGGCGATAATGCTCAAAAAAATCGGGACGAGCAGAGCGACAACCAGAGAAGCCATGTGCATCTTCAGGCTGGCGGCGGGCAGAAACATCAGCAGGCTGACGAGGAAGAAGATAACGCTGACCAGGCACAGATAGTCGGTGGAGCGGCGCTTCAGGTGGTCAATGATGAACTGGATTATGAAATAGACGAAGATGATGAAGACGAAGAGCGGTGCCCCCGCCCAACTGAGAAGATAGATGCCCATTACGACACCCGCCAGCAGGCTGTAAATAATCGGTTGGGCGATTATCGTCCGCTCGGGATGCCTGAGATGCCTGAAGGTTATTCCCCTTTGCCTCGCCGTCTTAATGGCCATGACCAGGAAGAGGATGATTAAAGAGGTTAGGAATGTCTCGGTGATGTGTTGGTCGGTGAAGCCCAGGACAGAACGTCCCATAAATTCGCCAGGCAGCACAGCCAGCAGGCAGGCTGAAAGCACCCCGCCCCAGCGCCCGAATAGCTCTTTTCCGATGAAGTAGACGGGGATGATGGTGAGGGCGCCCAGAACAGCCGGGAAATAGACGCCGATGATATCAGCGGTGTGCGGGCTTGGCGACCCAAGCCCAATTACCCATATGATGCCGGCCAGGAGCCGTTCAAATAAGTGAACGCTGCCCACCGGCACGGCGCTGGGATAGATGAAGTAAGGGTCAAAGCTGATGAGGCGGGGAAAATTATGCAGCAGGTTGTCTACCAGGCGCATGTGGTAGTAGGCGTCAACGCTGGCGAACTTTATCCAGTCGCCGCTGAACACCATCTTATAGGGTAGATAGATGCGAAAGAATAAGGCGACTGCGCAGGCCAGGGACAATATTATGACCGTGACGTTCTTGGCAGAAAGCCTGCTCGTAATCACGCGCTCAGCTCCTAAGCCTGGAATTTGTCCTTTTTTATTTCATCATTGTACATCCAGAATAGGCTATATACAAATGCGCAATGCTCTCCAAATCTTAACCAGATTTTAATATTTGGGTGTTAGAATTTTAATCATAAAAAAGAAAGCGACTGATAAAAAGTTGGACATGGCAGCAAATGCTCCGACTTACAGTGGTGCTAGAGGAAGGGTTTTGAGATGAGAAACGGTTTTACCAAGCAGAAATGCCCCAAATGTGGTGGCAATCTATATGTTGACAAGGATTACTATTTTGAGGGTGGATTCTTTGGCTGGTATGAGCAGCTAAGTTGCCTGCAATGCGGCCACACGGTCCGCGTCTTAAACGATTCTGCGCAAGCGGAAAGAGCCGCCGCGGTGCCAAACAAGGCGATATCGGCAGAGAAGCCATTGCTTGTATAGCCTGACTTGTTGCTTTTTACTTGCAGTGCCTGTTTTGGAGCGGCTTGCCCGCGCCGAAAGTGAAAGCCGATTTCTGCCTCCCTGCCCCTCCACAAAACGGGTAAGGGTTTAGATAGAGAGCCTCCGGATTTGCGGGGGCTCTCGGATTATCTGAGGGGCGTTATCCTCCAGGCCGGGAATCAGAAGGGCTTTCTTGTCCTCAGCAGGAGGACGAGCATGGCAATCACCAGGGCAGCTAAGATGATGATTATCGCCCATATGGAGGCAGGCGTGGTTGACGCCGGTGGTGTTGGGTAGGGTGGAATTACAATCTCCTCGGGTGGCGGCGGTTGTTCCGGCGTGTTGATTACTGGGGGCGGGGCTTGTGTGACCACTTCCGGCTGTTTTTGCACTACGGCCGGTTTTACCTTGACCGTGAAGTTGGCTATGGTTGACCAGTCGCCCTCTACCGGAGCTCCGGCTTTGACTGCCCAGAAGTAGGTATTGTCCTCAGCCAGCTCCCGGGTTAGGGCGTAGCCGGCGCTGCCGACCTTAACGTCGACAATGGGCGAAGACAGGGCAGCGTTGTCAGCCAGTATGAAGCGGTATTCGCTGGCCCCCGCTACCGGGCTCCAGGAGAACGATGGCGTGTTGCTCACGTCGTCGGCGCCGTTGGCTGGCGATAGCAGGGCAGGTACGGGGGCAGCCAACGGCTCAACCGCGAAGCTGCGCACCCCGGACCAGAGGCTCTTTAAGGGCTCGGTGGACCTCACGCGCCAGTAGTAGGTGGTGCCGGGGGCGAACTCAACGCGCTGGCTGGAGGCGCTTGGCTGATGAGGGCCCATCACCACTGTTAGCGTATCGCGGGTGTCCGCTACAGGGCACAGCTGTATTTGGTTTGTGCAGGCGGCGTCAGCGTAGATGCCCAATTCGTATTCGCTTACGTTGCTTGAAGGTTTGTCCCACTGGAAGATGATATCTGACGAGCGACCTGTTGTCTGTTCAATATTGTCCTGGAACTTATCCGACGGCGAAACCAGCGTCGGTGCCCTGGCCGCCAATGTATCCTGGAAGCGATAGATAATCTCGTTGGCGGTGTCGATAGCCCAGAGGTCGTTTTCCTCCGAGTCGCCAGATATTCTCAGGCCGGGCAGGGCGTTGGAGAACGCCAGCGTGGGGTCAAATCTGGCGCCTGTGGGCAGAGAGGCGTTGCTGAAGCCGAACTCAACCTCGGCGGCGTATTGCGCGGCAGGGTTCAACGAGCGCGTCATCCCTCCCTTATTGTCGGCGGCGGTTTCCATCCTCAGTGCGTAGAGCGCTCCTGCGGGGCTTATAGCCAGGCCGCCGATGCGCTGCCCCGTGTCCCGGGTGGTGATTGCCTCATCAATCTGTTCCCAGCTTGTGGAGGTGCCAATAGTCCAGCGCCAGATTCCGTTGTCGGAGGCATCGCTGGCGGCGTAGATAGTGTCGTTTTCCTGATAATCGGCATCGGCTATCACCTGGACATCGCCGGCGCCAATGGCTTTATCTATTACGGTGAAGCTCGCGCCGCCGTCGGTGGAGTAGGCCACCTTGCCGTTTCTGCCGCCGGCAAGAACCGTTCCTTTTCCAGCAACGGCAAGCATGTTAATTTCGGGCAGCCCGGTGCTCACCGGCGTCCCCCAGGTGAAGGCGCTGTTGGTGCTCTTGCTGATGCGGCCTGCGGACAGGGCGGTGTAGAGGGTATCCTCGTCTTCAATTGCCATGTCAACCACGGCGCCCAGTGCGCGGCGCTCCTTCCATGAGTTGCCCCGGTTGTGCGACACAGTCATGAGATTGCCACCCACCTCTGAGGCATAAATGGTGTAATCTGAAGCATAGTCGGGGCTTAGCCTCAGGATAATTCTGTCCGAGGTAGTGTCCATGGTAAGTTGCCGCGACCAGTACCAGCCCAGTCCTAGCTGGGTGCTGGCGCTGCGCCAGATGCCTTCAGGGCCAAGGTCGCTGTATGTTGCGATAAACAGGGAGTCGGAGTTGGGGGACGGGGCTATATCCGATAGTGTGATGATGGTATCCATAAGGCTCAGCTGCTGCCAGTTATCGCCATCGTCTGAGCTCATGGAGAAGGCACTCTCATCCAGGGCAGCGCCATTCCCGTGGCTCTGGCCGGTGCCGCAGTAGGCTGAGGCGCCATCCGTGCTCCAGGCCACCTTGGCGTTGCCTGGGCCCGAGGGTGGGGTGGAAGCCGAAAGCCACGTCGGCGATGAGTCAAGCGGGTTTGAAGTCCGCCGCACCCGCACCGTTTTTGAGCCGGCGATTGGGCTGGCATCTCCGGCGATGAGCTTACCCGAGGTGGTTGTGCCGTAATAGGC
>CAYWUK010000160.1:0-4348 GCA_964461475.1 uncultured Dehalococcoidaceae bacterium | reverse complement strand
TGCTCATTGAGACAATAAGGTCGGTGCCGCTGGCCAGCACCTTCGCCCTGGCGCCATATGTTGTCAAAAGTTGAAGGGCTTCGGCAATGGTCTTGGGTTCTAAATATTCAAAAGACGGCAGCAAGCGATGCATCTATCTGTACCCCCCTGCTTACAGAATCGACTGTTATATTAGCCTAAAGCCCAGCAGCCGCTATGGCTACAGCGCCTATCCCCCAACAGAGGCATATCACAGCCGCCGACGTAGCATAGTACAGCCGCCGGCTGGACAGCAACGGCGACGTTACAGTAGCCAATTTTTCGCCAATCTGGTAGCCTACAGGGGTGAATATGCCGAAGAATGCGGCCTGTATCACGCCTGAACCCATGATAAACTCCCCTATGCTGCTGACGCCGAGGCGCTGAAATAGGGGCGAATTGGTCGCATAAATGGCGAAGTAAACGTAGGCGACGGCGCTGATTAAACCGGCCAAGAAGCCTACCCCGATACCGACAGTCGATTGCTTCGCTATCCTGTCGAGAACGAATGCCGCCGCAACAGCGAAGGCGAGCGACTCAAAGATAATGGCCATCGCCGGGTTGATTATGTGGATAGTGCTGATTGGCACAAAAAGAAACCAAACATTGAGCAGCTTGAATGATGCCGCTACAACACCTATGCCCGGCAGCATAGCTGGCTTTTTGTAGATGGCCAGGGCCGATGACATGACAGCCACCCCGATGCCGGCCATAATCGCGCCTTTGTTGGGGAATATAATCAGATTAAGAAATCCCCCCAGCGTAGCCTCTAAAAACCCCCAGATTGAGCCAAATACCAGAATGGCAAGAACTATCCGCAATATCCCCTCTCCTCCACTGCGCCTGCTCTCAGCATTCTCGAGCATCTGACTTACCCTCCTATTAGTCATTTTTTAAGCGAATTTCTATTCAAATAATAGCCATCCAGAGTATCAATGTCAACACATACACCCTTGTCATTGACGGCCACTTCAAGTATATCGTCAGGGTGTTTTTCTAATATCCCCCTCCCACCAACATCGCCCTTCAAACAGAGCAATTCCTCCTTATATTTCATGTCGAAGATGATGGGGTGTCCCCTTTTGCCGCGATATGTCGGCACAGCAATGCCCTTGTCATGCCTGCCGAATTCCTCTAAAAGCTTATTAATGGTCTGACTATCTATAAGAGGCTGATCAGCCAGGGCGAGCATCACTGCCACTGCCCCCTCATCAACCAGCCCGAGCCCGGCTATTATAGAGGTGCTCATCCCCTGCTCATAATCAGGGTTCAGTGCCAGCTTGACCGGCCTATCGGCTATCAGCTTGGTTATGTCCTCGGCCTGATGCCCCACCACCACAATAGCCTCCCCTACGACTGAACCCAGGAAATTAGCAAGGGACTGTTCCAGAATGGTGCTATAGCCAAAGGGCATAAGCAGTTTGGCTTTCCCCATGCGCCTTGACTCGCCAGCGGCCAGGAGTATAGCCGATACTGCAGCGTTACTATTTCTGCTTCGCTTCATTTGTCGCCACTTACCGCCTGCTGCTTATACCACACACAAATATCGCGAAGCACGCATTTCTGACAATCGGGACGCCTGGCATGGCAGATGCGCCTGCCGTGCTCTATCAACAGAATATGAAAGTGATAGACATCTTCCGGCGCAACAATCTCTCCCAGGGCGTAGTGCGCTTCATCAGGAGAAGCCCCGTGGCTTATCAAACCCAGACGCCCGCTTACTCGCCAGACGTGGGTATCGACCGGCAAAGCGGGCATCCCCAGGGCAAAGAGCAATACGCAGCGCGCCGTCTTCAGCCCCACCCCGGGCAGCTGGCAGAGCCAGTCCTGAGCTTCTTTCAGGGAGAGCTGACTGAGAAAGTCCAGCTCAATGCGCTCCCTTTTTCGCTTAATATCCTGGAGCGTCTGCTTTATGCGCGGTGCTTTTATATTGCCCAATCCGCCTCGCCTGATGGCATGGGCGATGGCACCAACATCAGCATCGGCCATCTCCTCCCAGCTGGCAAAAGAATCCCTGAGCGAACGGAAGGCACTCCTGGAATTCGTATCTGAAGTATTCTGCGAAAGGATGGTGCTTATCAAGACCGAAAGAGGGTCATGGCTGGGCCGCCACTCGGGAATGCCGTATTCGCCCTTCAGGCGGTCGAGTATTTGCCTTATCTTTCCCTTTATCTCCCTTTCAATATCCGCGCCCAGAGATTTCGCCATACTCAGCCATCATCTCCCTTTTCTTACCGCTTTTCACATTATAGCATCAAAGCTTTTTTTTGACTTGCCGATATCAGAATGCTACACTGGAAGCGCATTCTACAACAGACGAAAAATGATGAAAGCAGTCATTCTCATCGGGGGGGAAGGGACAAGGTTGCGCCCCCTCACCTGCCATACGCCAAAGGCGATAGTGCCCATCCTGAACCGGCCTTACCTGGAACACCAGTTGCGCTATCTGTCCAAACACGGCATAAAGGATATAATCCTCGCCATGGGGTACCTCCCTCACCTCATACAGGACTGCCTGGGCGATGGCAGCCGGTTCGGAGTGCAGATGACCTACCTCATGGAGAAATCGCCGCTGGGCACGGCAGGAGCAGTGAAAAACGCCGAAACGCTGTTAAGCGAACCATTTTTAGTTTTCAACGGGGATATCCTAACCGAGATAGACCTGAGCGACATGATAATGCGCCACAGGGAAATCAGGCCCAAAGCGAGCATAGCATTGACCCCGGTGGACAATCCCACCCTTTACGGCGTGGTTGAGACCAACGCCGCAGGCAGGGTGAAACGCTTCGTGGAAAAGCCCAAGAGGGAAGAAGTCACCAGCAACATGATAAACGCGGGCATATATATCTTTGAACCGGAAGTCCTTGCACATATACCGGCCTCAAGACACTTCATGTTTGAACACCACCTTTTCCCCCTGCTCCTCGATATGGGCGAGCCGATACTGAGCTATCCCTCCGCTGCCTACTGGATTGATATTGGCACGCCTGAGAAATACCTCAAGGCAAACCACGACCTTCTTCTAAAGCTGGGGAAGGAGGTTCGTGCCGAGGGGAAAGTGCAGGTGCATGCCACGGCCAGGATAGAGGGGCCAGCCCTGATTGCTGAAGGATGCAGCATCGGCGCAGATGCGAGGCTTAAGGGGCCTCTTGCAATTGGTGGGGGCTGCGAAATCGGGGATGGTGCCGTTTTGGAAGGCGCTGTGCTATGGCATGGGGTAAAGGTTGGCAAAGGGGCAGTGCTCAGAAATTGCGTCGCCTGCTCCGGCAGCCACGTGCGCGATGGCAGCTTCGTCCCCGAAAACTGCGTGGTGGGCTACACGGCTACGGTCAAGGCCGGTGAAAGGCTTGCTCAGGGCACCAGGATTTGGCCTGATAATCACCGCGAGGTGGTTAGCAACCAGACGTAAACACACTTTCATCAACCTAGCGGTCATCTTTTAATTCAACCGGGACCTGCTCGGCCTTTTCCTTCGCCGAAAGAGATTTAAGCACCACGGCCTGGCTAAATACAACCAGCAATCCGGATGAGCCGATAAAGGTGCTCAGAATCCTATCGGCTACCGGCATAGGCCTCATCCAGGCCAGCGCCATTATAGCCAGGCCGGATATGCCGAATAATGCTATCAGGAATATGCTCAGCGATTTATCCCTCATGTGCTTTCCTCTTCTTTAGTGATTTTTCTTCTATTAATATTAACGACAAACACAGCCATTGGTTAGCTGTCCCAGCGCCTTTTTTGCTTAATTTCTCATCAAATTTGATTAACTGTGCCATTGGCTTTATACTAGTGATAAGTCGCGAGAAATCGGGCGGCCAGCGTGGCGCCAACCATAGCAGTTATCATCTATTCCAGCTTCCTTATCAGCCCGTCGACCGATTTAAATTGTTTATAAGATAGTCTATAATGATTGTTATAATCGACTACGGTGCCGGGAACCTGCGCAGCGTGGCTAATGCTATTGCCAGGCTAGGATATCAGGCGAAGGTAACCAGCAAGGCCAGTGAGGTGCTTGCTGCTCAGATGGTTATCTTGCCTGGAGTTGGCGCGGCTGCCGACACCATGAAAAGCCTGCAAAGCCTGGGGTTGGCCGACCCAGTCCGCCAGCTCATCGCCGAAGGACGCCCCTTCTTAGGCGTATGCATGGGGCTTCAAGTCCTGTTCAGCGGCACGGAAGAAGGCGGCTGGCATAAGTGCCTCGGCATCGTCCCCGGCCGTGTAAAAAAACTACCCCCAGGGCTAAAAATACCGCACATGGGCTGGAATCAGGTCAAACAAAAAGTCACTCATCCCATATTTGCCGGCATAGAGGACGGGGCGAATTTCTAT
>CAYWUK010000159.1:0-4401 GCA_964461475.1 uncultured Dehalococcoidaceae bacterium | reverse complement strand
CGATAGCCCTGAGAACGGTGGTGGTGGGGTCAATATCGTTCGCCTCAAGGGCGACGTCGATGGTGAGGAAGCGGCGTCCATTAACAGGGTGGAAGTCAAACGATACGCACCTCTCGCCCGCCGCCTTTTCCGGGTCAATCTCCACCAGGTAAAACCCTTTCTCATCGTCCTCGTCGCCGAAGTCAAGGCGCTCCAGGCTGCCGGCATAGACCACGGGCGGGCTTTCGGACAATGCCTGGTGCCGGTGGAGATGTCCCAGTGCCACGTAATCAAAGGCCGGCCGGGCTACGTTGCTCAGCAACAGCCCGGGCTCGTGTCCCATGACCATCATCTTCTCCGAGCCCACGTGGGCGCCGGCCACCCAGACATGGGCAGCCAGTATTGCGGGCAGGGTGGGGTCTAATTTAGCAATGATGGAGTCTATGGCGCCTGTCAGCGCTTGCTGCAGCCTCTCCTTAATCTGCTCAACGCTCAGTCCCTTGCCCTCTTCTCTGGCGAGCAGGGCGCTGCGCCTGAGCCAGGGCAGCGACGCTATTTGCACAATGCCGCTCTTAGTCTGGATTTTATATACGTCGGGTCGGTTGGAGACATAGACGTTTTTTACGGCCAGGGTGTCAAAAATTTCGGTGGCGGTGGCTCTACCTATGGCGTTGGGCAGGTCATGGTTGCCCACGAGCAAGAATATGGGGATATCGCTGGTGGAAAGGCGATTGATGCGCCTGGCGAACTCCCGCTGCTGGGTCTGGGTGGGCTCGCGGGTCTTATAGGCATCGCCGCAGAAGAGGACGAGGTCAACGCCGTTCTCTATGGCGTAGTCCACCACCTGGTCTAAGGCATTAAGGAAGTCGGTCAGCCGCGAGGATACGCCGGTGTTCGGGTCAACCCGCCCGTAGGTTTCAACGCCGAGGTGAAGGTCGGCGAAGTGGAGGATTTTCAAGCTATGATCTCCTGTGGAAGAAGGACTCTCAAAGCCTCAAAAAGCTTACTATCCCCAAAATACACGGGGTTATATAATTCTGGGCTATTATGAAGAAGCTTATAGCGTGCGGTGAAAAAACTTAAGCCTTTTTGTTTGCTTAATCTCTTGATTTGTTGCTTTGGAACAAAGACTTTGCCGATACCCAAGATTGAAATACCAAGTCCTGACGGGTATACGCGCCAGCTAAAAAATGGAGTGGTCGCACGCAATAGACCAACTATTCCCCATGACCCTGTTATCTTTAAGATTGGCTGTTCACTAGGAAAATGGTCTCTTTCTAGAGTGCCAAATATACCGAACTCAGGAGGAAACACGAAAAGGTTCATAATCATAAAGACAGCAGCCCCAAAACACGGAAACAATATCCCAAAGGCTATCATTTGGCTGGCCGATGGTTCTTTATTAGTTGCAACCGAGATCCACCAAAATATGACAAATATACAGAAACTCACCCAAACAACTGGGGTATATATACGGTAAAAAAGATATCGTTTATGATGTTTAAGCCTACGTTCCATGTTAATCCAGCTAACCGAGGAATTTAAAGAAGTAAATAAACGCTGCCATAGCAATAATAATGATGCCCCCTATACGATACCCCCAAATTGCCAACTTTAAAGGAACGGCATATTTTTTCTGTTCTGCCTCTATATATTCATTATCTGTTGTTAAATCTCCCTTTTCTTGTAATTGATGCTTATACCAGAATCGTGCAAAGTGTGGCATAATAAATATGGCAAATATGCCCATAAAACAGAGAATTATCGCCATCAGATCGCTATTCATTTCTCCCGCCCTTCCATATCTGCCCACCCGGAGGAAGAACAAAGAAGTCTTCCCCGAAGAACTTAGCTGCCAGAGTCGCTTTGAGCGCGGACACGGGTACCCTTATCTGGTTCAGGGTATCGCGCTCGCGGATGGTGACCTGGTTATCTTCAAGCGACTGGAAATCGACGGTGACGCAGAAGGGAGTGCCGATTTCGTCCTGCCTGCGATAGCGGCGGCCGATGCTCTGCGTCTCATCGAACTGCACCATCCAGCACGGGCGCAGGTCGTCGCATATGCGCCTGGCGACCTCGGCCAGCGCCTCTTTCTTGCTCAAAGGCAATACCGCCACCTTGATGGGCGCTAAGTCAGAGTTGAAGCGCAGCACCACCCTCAGCTCGCCTTCTGTCAACTCTTCGTGGTAGGCATCGCAGAGGACGGCTAGGACAGAGCGGTCCACTCCGCCTGAAGGCTCAATCACGTAAGGGATGATGTGCTCATTCGTCTCCTCGTCGAGGTAGGTCAGGCCCTTGCCGCTGCCCTTAGTGTGCTGCGTAAGGTCGTAGTCGCCGCGATTGGCGATGCCCTCCAGCTCGGCCCAGCCCATGGGAAACTGGTATTCAACGTCGTAGCAGCCCAGGGCATAGTGCGCCAGCTCCCCCTTGCTGTGCTGGCGCAGCCGCAGGTTCTCCTTCTTGATTCCAAGCCGCAAGTACCAGTCGAAGCGCTGCTCAAGCCAGTATTCAAACCATTTTTCATCGCTGCCAGGCTTGACGAAATACTCTATCTCCATCTGCTCGAACTCGCGGCTCCTGAAGATGAAGTTGCCGGTGGTAATCTCGTTGCGGAAGGACTTGCCTATCTGGGCGACGCCGAATGGCAGCTTCCTGCGCGTGGTGTTCAGCACGTTCTGAAAGTTGACGAAGATGCCCTGCGCCGTCTCCGGGCGGAGGTAGACCATGTTGGCCTCTTCTTCCACCGGCCCCATGAATGTCTTGAACATTAAATTAAACATCTGCGGCTCAGTAAGCTCTCCGCCGCAGGAAGGGCAATTCTTGCCGGCTACCTCGTCGGCGCGCCAGCGCAGATGGCAGTTCTTGCATTCCACAAGGGGGTCGGTGAATTGCTGGAGATGCCCGCTGGCTTCCCACACTTTGGGGTGCATCAGGATGCTGGTATCCAGTCCCACCATGTCGTCGCGCCCTTGAACCACATCCTGCCACCAGGCCTGTTTTATGTTGCGCTTGAGCTCCACCCCCAGAGGGCCGTAGTCCCAGCAGCTGGAAAGTCCGCCATAGATTTCGCTGCTGGGGAAAACGAAGCCCCTGCGCTGGCACAGCGAGACCAGCTTTTCCATAGTTACCTTTTCCGGCACCCCTGCCGCCATAAATCTCTCTCCTTAAAATCTTAACTATTTGCGCCCGGCGGACAACCTTCGCGCCTGCCTGATGGCAAGAGCGAACGCCAGGCCCAGGGTAACCATGCCCAACCCCATTACAATCAAGGCAAGTGTCAAGAGTGACATCAAGTGTATCTGGTAAGAATTGTAAAGGAAAACATCGAGCATTGCAAAGCAGATGATAACCTGGGGCAGCGCCACCATATTGCCCATGAGCGCCAGTATCTTGCCCAGGCCTGCCCGATTGCTCTCCGCCTGGCGGAACAGGGCGCTCAGCCTGGCTGCCCCCCAGACTATCGCTGCGGACAGCAGGGCGAAGAAAAGCTGTGGCGCAAGCGTCCAGGCAAGAAATGCGCCGCGGCCCACCCAGCCGCCGGGCGAGCCGTCTTTGAAGCGATAGGATATTTCATCGGGGAGCAGGTGGTAGAAGCCGACAGCGAGAGCCGCCGACAGGAGGAGAATGGCTACGGGCAATGCGATATATCTCCAGCGAAAGGGTATGGCCTTCTCCTCCATGCCTGTCTTTTTCAATTAAGCTGAATATATTAAATAGCTATACAGGTATTATCCGCAGCGCGGGGTCTATCTTGTTAAGTATCTCAAGCCCATTCTCGGTCAGCAGGCAGTCCGACTCCCTCTGATAACAGCCGTATTCCGTATTAATTCCCGGTTCAATGGTGAATATCATGCCCGGCTTAAGCACGGTCGTATCGTAGGGTGCTATGTGGGGCGGCTCGTTCGGGCAGGGGACGAAGCCCAGCCCATGGCCAATCCTGCCGCCTCCCCAGTTGATGTCCTTATTGTAGTTATAACCCCGCTTCTCCCACTCCTTGCCGTTGATGGCATCAACATCGCAGGCCTTCATCCCCGGGCGCACTGCGTCAATAACCGCTTTGGTTATCTCCCACACCATTGCCTGCATCTTCTTCTGTTTGTCGGAAGGCGGGCCAACCGTGCCCGCGCAGCAAAAATCAGAATTGTACTCCTTATAGGAGCAGCCGCCATCCAGCCACACCTGGTTCCCTTTCTGTATCCTGCGGCCGCCGGGGCCGCCGCCGATGGAGTTATAGTTCTCCGGGCCGGAGTTGATGAGGCCCCAGGGACAGCCGCCACCGAGGTCAGCCTGTATCTTGATGAACCTGTCTATTATCTCCCCTTCGCTCATTCCCTCGCCGAGGGTGGGGAAAAGCGCGTCAAAAGCCCTGACGGTTATCTCGGAGGCCCGCCGGCTGCGCTCTATCTCCGCGGGGGACTTTAT
>CAYWUK010000158.1:1804-4465 GCA_964461475.1 uncultured Dehalococcoidaceae bacterium | reverse complement strand
CAGATATTTGGGGTAGACATTATCATCACCGACTCTTTTATAACGAGTTGCGCTCTTAATCTCTCCGATTTCGAGCAACATGGGAATATGCCTTTTGTTATACCATGTGTTAAACTCCTCCTCCAACTCGGGGGAACAATCTATTCCACGTATGTTGATTATAGATTTCTTAGGCATAATATGTTTTGTATCTCCTTCAGTTAATACTGTTGCCGTAAATACCCGTAGCGGGGCTTGGGATTATGATCATTATCGACCGGGGAACCAAAACCCGCAGTGTGGACTTTCTTCTCTCCTGCCATGGTCTGCCTCCTTTGTCAGTCTTTAATGGTCATATATTGTCTCGTAGTAAATATCAGTAGTTTTCCGCCAGCAGTTCGTAGTAGCTACGCGGGTGTTTACAGGCAGGGCACTCTTTGGGGGCTTCTGTGCCTTCGTGAATGTAGCCGCAGTTGGTGCAGTGCCATTTTACAACCGTTTTCTTTTTGAATACTTCGCCGGCAGCTATATTCGCAGCCAGCTTCCGGTAGCGGCTCTCGTGGAACTCTTCTACTTCGGCGATTTCCTTGAATGAAGTTGCTATCTCGACGAAGCCCTCTTCCTTTGCGACCTTTTCAAAATCGGCGTAAATCTTGCTCCACTCCAGCTTCTCTCCATCGGCGGCGGCCTTCAGATTGGTAAGCGTGTCCCCGATAACGCCTGCCGGGTAGGCCGCCATTATTTCCACATCACCGCCTTCGAGGTATTTGAAGAAGACCTTAGCATGCTCCTTCTCGTTCCCGGCGGTTTCCGTGAAAACATTGGCAATCTGCTCGTAACCTTCTTTGCGAGCAGCACTGGCAAAAAAGGTGTAGCGGTTCCTCGCCTGAGATTCCCCGGCAAAAGCCGTTAAGAGGTTCTTCTCCGTCTGTGTGCCCTTTATTGATTTACTCAAGATATGTTTCTCCTTTCTATTTATCTTTATTTTGTTGACAATTCTTACAGAGCCCGCGAAACTCAAGTTGATGGTACGAAACTTTGAAGCCTGTCTTTCGAGCGACCTTTTCATCCAGTTCATTGTTCACCGGCTCGTCTAGGTCAAAAACGCGCCCACATTTCTCGCATCTGAAATGGTAATGATTCTCTTGTCTGCCTTCGTATCTACTTACTTTGCCACTGAGATTTAATTCCGAAATCTCCCCCATATCCCGTAATATCTTGAGGTTGCGATATACTGTTCCCTTGCTGATATTAGATATCATTTTCCTGACCTCGTCATATATCCAGTCAGCCGCCGGATGGGAATCAGTACTGCGGAGTATATTAAGGATAGCTTCTCTCTGTCTGGTTTCTCGTCTAATCATAGTTAGTAATGAATCTTGATACTAATTATAACATACCGGGCTTTAACGCTGTCAAGGTTGGATGAAACCAACAAATCTACGGAATTGCAATGTTGACCTGATTAATGAATGGGAGCTATAATTATCAGTGCGATACCATCTTGATGGTCCCACCTTTTTTGGAGCCTTGCTGCTCGGCTGTATAACACTCGGTTAACAATGAAGCCTTTTGAGTTTGCCTGGAGCAGAATGGCAAGATTCGGAAAGGAGAATCAAAGTGAGCGGTGGTATACCTTTTGAAAAGCTTTTCCAGCCGATTCGGCTGGGAGGGATGACCGCCAAGAATAGAATTGTGGTGGCGCCGATGCTTACCTGCAGCGCAACTGACGATGGCTTTGTGACCGAGCAGACCATAGCCTGCTATGAGGAGAGGGCGCGGGGGGGGGCCGGGCTGGTCATCTCGGAAGAGACCTGCATTGATTCCTCGCTGGGCAAGACGGCCGTCAAGCAGATATGCGTTGATGATGATAAATATATACCTGGGTTAAGCAAGATAGCCAGTGCCATAAAGAAGCACGGTGCCGGGGCAGCCCTGCAACTGGCCCACAGCGGCCGCCTGGGATTGGCCAGGATAATCGGCAGTCAGCCCGTGGCCCCTTCGGCCATAGCGGCTTTGGATAAGGAGATGCCGCGCGAACTCTCCTTGGCGAAAATAGGGGACATCGTAGAAAAATTCGCCGCCAGTGCGGAGCGGGCAAAAAAAGCCGGCTTTGACGCCGTGGAGTTGCAAGCTTGCGGCGGCCTGCTGTTAATCCAGTTCTTGTCGCCGGAGTCAAATCAGCGGCAGGATGCCTACGGCGGCAGCTTGAAAAACCGGGCCAAGATAGTGCTGGACATAATCGCTGCCATTAAAGAAAGGGCAGGCAGCGACTATCCGGTATGGGTGAGGCTTGCCGCCCAGCAGTTCCACACCAACGCCGGCATCAACCTGAGCCAATCAAAGGAGATAACCGGCCTGCTGGAGAAGGCTGGCGCAGTGGCGATAAACGTGAGCGCAGATTACCACCAGAGCGCCATGCGCGCTCCCTGGAAGGTGGAGGGAGAGAGGTTCCCCCGACCACCCATGGCCCCCCCCCGCGGCTTTTTGCTGCCGTTGGCTGCTGAGATTAAAAAAGTGGCGAGCGTGCCGGTCATGGCGATAGGATGGCTGAATGCTGAAGTGGGCGAAAGGGCGTTGCGCGAAGGCCAGGCCGATATGGTAGTTATGGGCAGGCCTCTCCTTGCCGACCCTGAGATGCCCAACAAAATGGCGACAGGGCGACTCGACGACGTCAGGCCC
>CAYWUK010000158.1:0-1794 GCA_964461475.1 uncultured Dehalococcoidaceae bacterium | reverse complement strand
CTGCATCGGCTGCCTGATGTGCCAGGTTGATATTGAAAAGGGCGTAAAGTGCAGCGTAAATGCCAGGGCCGGACGAGAGGCCGATTATCCCTTTATGCTAGCCAGTGCTGTGCCGTCTAGAAAAAAGAGGGTGGTGGTAGTTGGCGGCGGCCCCGCCGGGCTGGAAGCGGCCAGGATAGCTGCCATCAGGGGACACAGTGTAAGGCTGTATGAAAAAGGGACTAAGCTGGGCGGCCAGTTGCTTATCGCCTCACAGCCACCGCACAAAGAGATATTGAATAAATTGATTGATTATCTGGCGGGGCAGGTTAAGAAGCTTGGAGTTGAAATAGAGCTGGGCAGGGAAGCCACCGCAGAGGCAATTCTTGCAGCGAAGCCAGATGCCGTGGTCGTGGCCGCAGGGACCAGACGCGCAGTGCCTCGTATCGCCGGGATAGAGTTGCCCAAGGTCAGCGATGTCCTGGACGTACTGGCCGGCAAAGCCAATACTGGCAGCAACGTGATAGTCATCGGCGCCGGCGTCACCGGCCTGGAGGTAGCGGAGTACCTCGCCTTTAAAGATAAGAAAGTGACCATAGTTGAGATGCTGGAGGAACTTGGCGCAGGCATGGAGCGGTGGCACAGGCAATACCTCCTGGAGAGGCTGAATATGCTGGGAGTCCCCATACTTGTCAGGACAAGGGTAGAAGCTATTCAGGAGGAAGGAGCGGTCGTCTGCGGTGCCGACGGGGAAGAACGCCTTATCCCGGCGGACAGTATTGTATTATCCACGGGCGCCTGCACCAATCAGGAGCTATATGAAAAGTTATCGGGCAAAGTAGCTGAAATTCACCTGGCGGGCGATTGCGTGCAGCCGCGCCGCATAATTGAGGCTATTTATGAAGGGTTTATTGCCGGCCAGAAAATATAGTGGCCTGCTGGCACGATTTTTCTGAAGTGGTAATCCTTGACAGGTCAAGATTTTGGAACGATAATTCTATCTGGCCTCAGATAGAGCACTGGAAAAGCAGGATATGGCATAAATGGTATTGTGATGAAGATTGCTATTGTCGGTGCAACCGGCAGCTTTGGTAAAGGGCTGGCGCTGCGGTGGTCAAGGAAACACGCCATCTACGTCGGTTCGAGGTCGACGGAAAAGGGGCAGCAGAGGGCGGAGGATTATCAGCTTGAACTGCAGAATTCTGGCCTGCGGGCAAGCATCTTCGGCATGGGCAATATGGACGCGGTACGCGAAGGGGATATAGTTGTCCTCGCCGTTAAATTTGAGCACCTGCTGCCGCTCATCGCTGATGCTGCTGAGCAGTTCCATGGCAAAATTGTCATCTCGCCCATCGTCGCTTTGAAAAAAGAGCGGAGCTTTCAATATACACCACCCCCCGAGGGTAGTGCCGCCCTGCTTGTGCAGAAAATGCTTCCGGATTCCAGGGTAATCGCAGCTCTCCATACCATCCCCGCCGACAAGCTCCAGAAGCGAGATACGATTCTGGAGGGCGACGTGCCCGTATGCGGCGATGACCCTGAGGCAAAACAGACGGTCATGGACTTAATCAGGGAGATAGAAAGGCTTAACCCGATTGACGCTGGCCCGCTGGAAGTTTCCAGCATGGTAGAGCCGCTTGTCCCCCTGATTCTGAACGTCAAACAGCACAGCTTGAAGCGGAATGCCAGCATAAAGTTTATCTGAATGTTAAGTGGCGGCACTGCTGCCGAAAAAACCTTAGTGAAATAAAATGAAACAGGGAAAGGAGCGCGTTATGAAATTTGGGATTGCTTTGTCCACCGGTTATGAAGGCC
>CAYWUK010000157.1:0-4480 GCA_964461475.1 uncultured Dehalococcoidaceae bacterium | reverse complement strand
CTTTTGTGCTATGCAAATAAAGAGGTCTCGCTTGTGATAGATGGCGACGTTATGGAGAGAAGGGTCTGCACTGTGGTTATGAACAACGGCAGGTATGGAGGAGGGGGCATGTTGACCGCGCCCGATGCCGACATCACCGATGGCTATCTTGATGTCCTGATAATAGGCGATTTGAGCAAGCCCGACCTTCTCTGGTCGTTGCCGCGGGTATATAAGGGCACTCACCTGACCCATCCCAAGGTTGCCTTGAAGAAGGCTAAGGATATAGCTATACGCTCAATTCAGCCCGTCTTTATACAGGCTGACGGCGAGCTTTTGGGCCAGTTGCCGGCCAGCTTCCACGTTCTGCCGGCGGCGTTGAATGTGATGGTCTAGCAATTATGTTTGCTACGGTGCCGAAGGATTTGACTTTATGGAAATTCATGATGGATACTATGAGACAATGTGGCATACACCGATGAACTGCATATGACATTTATTCTAAAATTGGTCTCAAGGGTATAATGAAACGTCTTCTTGGTCTGCTTATTTTATTGGTAATATCCGATGGCCTGCTGACCCATTTTCTCGTCACCGATGGGCGGGCGTGGGAAGGCAATCCGTTTTTGCGGCCCCTGGTGGGCGATGTCGGCTTCATCTTGCTTAAGGCGGCCGGCGTGCTCATCTGCGCGGTTATCCTGTGGGATATACATAGAAGGTTCCCCAAACTGGCGCTGGTATCTACCTGGTTCTTTGTTGTTTGTTACGGGGCGATTGTGTTATGGAATTTGAGCATCGTTGCGCTGAATTGAGCTGTTTTGGGCCCTTCCAGGGCTAGGATTTTGCTTTTTTACGTTGTGGTTTGGGCGGATATAGCTTCGCTAAATATTCGGCCAGGTTTTCGGTGCCTATTCTGTTAACGAAGTTTTTCAGCACTATCCTGGTGAATGTTATCTGCTTGGGCAATTTATAGTCGGCCATGCGCTCTGTGCAGAAGCGCCTTATCTCCTGTTCGGTGGCCTCGGCCCTTCTTTTCAGCCTTATAATCGCGCCCACTATCTCTCCCCTCAGCTTGTCGGGTATGCCGATTATCTTGGCTTCGGCAATCTTGGGGAAGGCGCGCAACACCTTCTCAATGTCGATGGGGTAGATGTTCTGCCCCTTGAGGATAATCATATTCTTCTTTCTGCCGGTGATGAACATATAGCCATCTTTATCAACCCTGCCTATGTCTCCGGTGTGAAGCCAGCCATTATTTATCTTCTCCGCGGTCGCCTGGGGGTTGTTGTAATATTCCCTCATCATGGGGCCTTTTATGATTATCTCCCCCTGCTGGTTGACCGGCAGTTCGTTGTCATTGTCGTCCACTATCTTCATCTGCCAACCCGGCAGTGCTTTCCCTGATGCGCCCAGCTTGCCCTTGCCGTCGATTGGCTGGCAGGTGACCTGGGCTACTGCTTCGGTCAGTCCCCAGATGTCGATAATGGTCAGGCCATAGCACTTTCTGAATTGCCGGATTAGGTCAACCGTTAGCGGCGCTCCGCCGCTGCAGCAAAAGCGCAGGGAGCTCAAATCGCTCTTTATCCCTTCCTGATTGGCCAGTTTAACTGCCAGGGCATAGATGTAGGGCACCCCCAGCAGCATCGTTCCCCTCTCCCTCTCAATGGCCTCCATGAGGGTATTAATGGATATCCCCGTCCCCGGGACTATTATTATGGTGCTTCCCTTGCTTATTGAAGATAATAATACTACTGCCAGGCCGAACATATGGTACATGGGCAGCGCAAAAGACATTACCACATCTTTATCATTTTGTTGAAAAACGTCTGCGGAGTTAATTGCTGAAAGATACAGATTACCATGGGTGAAGACCGCTCCGTGCGGCTCGCTGGTCGGCCCGGAGGTGTAGGAGATGGTGCCTAAATCATCCGGCGTTATCTCCACGTCCATCCTCGTTGACTGGCTCATGTCCATAAGCTCCTGGTAGCTGAGGCACTGGCCATCATATGCATTGCCGACCTCTATCAGGTGTTCGATGTAGCTGAAACGTTGCTGCTCTGGAATAATCGGGCCCAGGAAGGCGCTTTCCGACACTATGATTTTTGGCTCGCAGCTGTTAAGTATGCCCGTCAGTTCCTCAATTTTGTATCTTGTATCCAGCGGGACGGCTATGGCGCCGACCTTTGCTATGCCGAAGTAGGTGCTGACGAATTCCGGGCTGTTGGATAACAGCATGGCCACGCGGTCGCCTTTGCCAATCCCCAGCTTCGCCAGGGCGTTGGCCACCTTGTTTGATTCCTCATCCAGCTCGGCGTAAGATACCCTGCGTGGGCCCAGGACTATGGCCGTCTTTCCCGCGTGTAGCCTGGCTGTCTCCTCCAGTGTTGATATTAGTGTTGGCACTTATCTTCGCCTTTCTTCTGTCTCTTCATCTTCCAGTATTACCCGGGCATCTACAACTACGGCGCCGTCGCTGTAGGCATAGATGGGATTGAGGTCAATTTCCTTTATCGTCGCATTCTTCTCGGCAAGGTCGGAAAGCTTGAGCAGAAAATCTTCCAGCTTTGACACGTCCGCCGCTTTTTGACCTCTGTAGCCGGCTAACAATGGATACCCCTTTATCTCCCGTATCATTTGGGTTGCGTCTTTCTTGCTGAGCGGGACAATGCGGAAGGAGACATCCTTCAGGATTTCCACCCAGACTCCGCCAAGCCCGAACATAAGCACCGGCCCAAACTGGGCATCCTTGGACATGCCGATTGTTACCTCCACCCCCGGGCGGGCCATCTGTTGAACCGCTACGCCCTCTATTCTTGCCTGCGGATTCTTCTTCTTTACAGCGTCCAGCACTTCGTCGTAGGCTTTTCCTACCTGCGCCGGAGTCTTCAGCCCAAGCTTGACGCCGCCGATATCGCTCTTGTGCAGGACATCCGGCGAGGATATTTTTATTGCCACGGGGAAGCCGAGCTCATTGCTGACCGCTATTGCCTCATCCCTGGATGCTGCAAGCCTGGTCTCGATAATGTCTATGCCAGCCTGCCCGATGAGTTTTTTTGACTCTATCTCGGTCAGCGCTGTCCTGGCTTCGTTTCTGGCCTTATCTATTATCTTGTGCTCGGACACCGGCATTGTTGCCACCTCCCGGAATCTCTAGTAAGATAAGTATAGCAAACTTATGCTTTGGTTAAAAGATTTATATTGAATCTTCATCCTGGCAAGAGTAGAATTAGTTAGTCTCAGGTCAAGCTAAATTGCCTGGGCTGAGGTAAGAAGGAGATGCAAACCAATTTTGATGAGAAAGCCATTAAGAGCCGGGAGATAGATACCGCCGTTAAAACATTTCTGGGAGAGATTGACACCCTTGAGAAAGCAAAGGACATCCCTATCATTATCTATCAGGACGGCGTAAAAAAGAGCTATTATATACGTTGGACCATATCGGGCGAGACCATGTCTCGGGTCGTCAGCCTGGACGCCAGGCTTGACCCACTAACCGGCGAAACGTTCAGAAACAACCGCGAAATACTGTTCACGCACAACACCTTTCTCCGCATGATAGCCGATGCCGAGAACGAACGTGAGTTCAACGACATCATAGCGGAATACGAGACGGACTACCTGCCGGAAAGGCCATTGAAAATCTGGGGAGGCCAGCACAGGTCAAGGGCTATTATTGACGCCTTCCTCAACAAAAAAGTATCGAGGTATCACGGCTTCCGCGTGTTCTTCTGTCTCTCAAAAGAACAAAGGACCGAGCTTGCCATGATATCAAATACCATTATCGCCGTATCTAATGACCTGTTTGACAGGCAGCTAGAAGATACGTTCATCGGCCCGCATTTAAGAAGATGGTGCGTCAGGGTCGGGCTGCTCAAGAAAGACGAGGATTTCCCCGATGTCGGCTCTCGCGCCGAGAAAATTACCACGCAGGCCGCGCGCAGTTTTATCGTGAACTATTTCAAAGGGAAGCAGGCAGGAGAGCAGCTCAGCGCGGAGCAACTGGACAGGAATGTATATGAGCCGTATCTCTGCCAAACTGGCATATTCCTGGATGAGGAGTACAGGACATTAACCGAAAAAATGGGGGACAAGTTGTGGGTGGACAAAGGGTTGACGGAAGCAGGCAGAGCCTTTGCCAGGCTCAACACCGAGCAGTATAAAGCCATCAGGAAAAGCAATACCAACTTCAGGGTCTTCCGATTGAAAGCCTTGACGCCGTCGGTGATTTCAGCGTGGAGCTACGTCGCTGGCCTGTTGCAGTCACACGCGCCCAGGCTGCAAGTCCACCTCATCGTTCCCCAGCCAGCCAAGGGCGCCCCGGATCCCCTGAACGCCGCGGAAATGGCCAGGTTCAGGTATTACCAGGACATTGAAACCTATCGCGGATTGGGCACCCGCTCCGTGATGAAAGACCGCCAGCGGATGGCACAGGTATTTCTGGCACGCACTATCGACCCGGAGGCAACGCTGGACAAGAAATTGCTTGGACAGGCTGTTAACC
>CAYWUK010000156.1:0-4481 GCA_964461475.1 uncultured Dehalococcoidaceae bacterium | reverse complement strand
TCCAGTTCCAGGTCGGAATATATATATCTTCCGCTGCTATCTACTTCCATTCCAGCACCTTCTTCTTCCAGGCGTATAGATAGCCGATGAGAACGATGAAAAGCAAAACCAAAACGACGATGAAACTGAAAACCCCCAGCTCCCTGAACCCGACCGCCCAGGGGTAGAGGAAAATAACCAGAACGTCAAGGGCGAGGAAAACGAGGGCATAGAAATAATAGTGAAAGTTGAACTGGACCCATGTCTTGCCCACGGTCTCCATCCCGCACTCAAAGGTGGAGTTCTTGATTGGGTTGGGATTGTTGGGGACCAGCTTTATGAACCTGAGGACGATGGGGATAACCAGCATTGAAAGGGTGAAAAGACCAGCGGCGATGAGGAACAAACCAATATAACCGTAGTTAGTCAGCAACAACTATCCTCGTTATACAAGCAGTGAACCGAACGTCAGTATACCATATCACAATCTAAAAAATCAAGACTAATTACCGCCAGTATGGTTATAAAATCACGGCTTGATACGGGCATTTAAGCAATAAGCAGAAGGGCAAAGGCCCTATCCAGGCTCTGATGATACTTGATTAACTCGCCGTTCTTGGGGTATAGTTTAGTGATGTACCAACAGGTGATGGAAGAACTGAAGATGCTTGTCAAGCCCGGCGCTCTTCGACTGTTGACCAGGGTGGGCCATTTTCTCGGTGAAGAAGGCATCCAGTCCTATCTGGTCGGCGGCTTCGTGCGCGATGCGCTGCTGGGACGGGATACCGCCGATATTGACATAGCCGTGGCCGCAGATGCAAGGGAGATTGCGCGCAGATTGGCGGCGGCCTTCGGCGGGAAATATGTCCCGCTGGACGAGTCAAATGGCGTAGGCAGGGTAGTGCTGTTTGGCAACGGCGCCACAGGCAAAGCCAGATGGGAGCTGGACTTCTCCACGCTCAAGGGGACCATTGAGCAGGACCTGGCCGGGCGAGATTTCACCATAGATGCCATGGCCATGGAGCTGGGGCAGCTTATTCCTGAACTCATCACCATCGCCGCTTCTGAGAAAGGGGAGGAAATCGCCATCAGCTCTGAGCGGCTGATAGACCCATTCGGAGGCCGGGATGACCTTGGCCAAGGCATAATCCGGGCCGTAGGGGAGATGGCCTTCAAGTCGGATGCCGCCCGCTTGCTGCGGGCCGTGCGCCTCGCTGCAGAGCTAGGATTCAGCATTGACGGCGAGACCGAGACACTGATTAGACAGAGCAGCCACCTTATTGCCAGCGTGGCCGGCGAGAGGAACAGGGAGGAACTACTCAGGATGCTGGATTTGCCCCAGGCCGGGGAAATATTGGCTTATCTCAGCGAACTGGGACTGCTCACCGCACTGATTCCTGAGCTGGCGCAGGCCAGGGGAGTAGGCCAGCCCCCGGTGCACTTCTGGGACGTCTACGAACATTCAATAAAGACGGTCGGCGCCGCCGGTTTCCTGCTGAGACTGGGCACATGGCAGCACGCCGCTGGAGATGTGGTTTTAACGGCTGTGCCCTGGTCGGCAGCGCTCGGCGAACATTTTGCGCAGGAGGTCAGCAGCGGCAGCACCAGAAAGACTATGCTCAAACTAGCGGCATTGCTGCATGATATTGCCAAACCCCAGACTAAATCCGTTAACGAAAATGGCTGTGCTCACTTCCTGGGCCATGCCCAGCAGGGGGCATCCATCGCGGCGGACATCCTGGAAAGGCTCAGGTTCAGCACCAGGGAAATCAAGCTGGTTGAAGTCCTGATACAGAACCACCTCAGGCCGGGGCAGATGAGCAATTACGGGTTGCCCTCCCGCCGCGCTATTTACCGCTTTTTTCGCGATGCCGGAGAGGCCGGCATCGATATACTCTTCCTGAGCCTGGCCGACCACCTGGCCACGCGTGGGCCGCATCTTGACATGGCAAACTGGCGGGCGCATGCTGAGCTGGTCAAATACGTGCTAGCCCAGCGCTGCGAAGAGGAAAGCAAAGTCGTGCCGGCCAAGCTGATTGACGGGCATGACCTGATAGATATTTTCGGATTGAGCCCGGGGCCTGCAATCGGGGAGCTGCTGGAAGCGGCCAGGGAGGCCCGGGCCGCCGGAGAGGTGAATACGCACGAGGAGGCGCTGGAGTATATAGGCCGTTTGCTCGGCGGCAAGCGCCAGGACGCTCGCAATAAAACAGGCTAGGAGATAAATGCGCAGAAAGAATACGCTGGCATTAATTATAATATTGGTTCTTTTCGGCATTGCTTTATGGGCAATCCTGCCTCTACAGGGAGATAGATTTGGCAGACATGGAATACAGCTTGGGCTTGACCTCGTTGGCGGCGTTCACCTGGTCTATGAAGCCGACTTTCCTCCCGGCGCCACCGCGGAAGATAAAGCCAGGGACATGGAAAGGACTCTGTCCACCATTGAGAAGCGCATCAATAAGTACGGCGTCACCGACCCGATAATCCAGCGCCTGGGCGCGGACCGCATACTGGTGCAGCTCCCTGGATTTACCGATATTGAGCTGGCCAAGAGGCAGGTGGAAGCAACTGGCTTCCTTGAATTCAGGCAGGTTGAGTTGAAAGAAAGCGGCGCCCCCGTCTATCTAAGCGATTATATGGCGAGCTCGCAGGCTGATTTCTTTAACAAGTCCGAAAAGGATAAGCGCATTTTTGTGGATGCCGCCGGGACGCCGGTGGTCTTTCTGGTGAAAGAGGAGGGAAAGCTTAAGTTCGTAGATACGGAGGGCAATGCCGTTGATGTAAATTCGCTGAAGCTGGAGACAACGCAGCTCTTGTCCTGGGTTCCAGCGCGGGGAGACCGCGGCACTCAGCTCACCGGCGACTTCTTAAAGACGGCCGTTCCCACCGTCAACCAGAAGGTTACTGGCGCCGAATATGAGGTATCAATAGAGTGGAATGAAGAGGGGAGCACCATATTTGACCAGATTGCCGACCGCCTCTATAATGCCGGCGCTTACGGGACGCCGCAACGGGCGCTGGGCATTTTCCTGGACGAGTCCCTCATCTCCGACCCGCAGATCCTGCAGCCAGCGTATCATGGCAGCGCCGTTATCACCGGCAATTTCACCCAACAGAGGGCGGTTGAGCTGGCAAACTTGCTGGCGTCGGGCGCATTGCCCATGGCGCTGAAAAAACCGCCGCTTTACCAGGAGAAGGTATCTGCCACGCTCGGCGCCAACTTCATTGGGAGGAGCGTCAAGGCAGGCATAATCGGGATAATTCTGGTTATGCTGTTTATGATTGCTTATTACCGGCTATCTGGCTTGCTGGCCAGCCTGGCCTTAATCTTTTACGGCGCAATGGTGCTGGCTCTGTTCAAGATGATACCGGTCACCCTTAATCTGGCCGGCCTGGGCGGGTTTATCCTGTCCATAGGCATGGCGGTGGATGCCAACGTCCTCATCTTTGAGAGGATGAAAGAAGAGATAAGGACGGGGCGCACGTTGGGAGCCGCCATTGAGGCCGGTTTTGACCGGGCATGGTCGGGCATCCGGGACAGCAATATCACCACCTTTATCGTTTGCGGCATTCTCTACTGGCTGGGCAGCAGCATAGTCGCCAGTGCGCCGGTGATGGGCTTTGCCCTGACCCTGTTCATCGGCGTGGCAGTGAGCATGTTCACAGCCATCGTAGTCACCCGCACTCTACTCCGGCTCGTCGTCGGCACTGGGCTGGCAAAAAAGACATCGCTCTTCAGCGTGGACTGGGGAAGAAAATAATGCTTGATATTGTAGGCAAGAGATTCCGATTTTTTCTCATCTCCGGGGTGGTAATCCTCATCGGCATCATCTCGCTGCTGACCGTGGGGTTGAAATCAGGGATTGAATTCAGCAGCGGCTCAATCCTGGCGGTGAAATTCGATGGGCAAGTGGAGCTTGCGCAGTTCAAGCAGGATATGGCCAGCCTCGGCTACGCAAGCGCCATCATACAGACTACCGGCGATAACGAGTTCCTCGTGCGTACACATGAGCTGAGCAGCGAAGAAAAAGCACAGCTGGAGAATGCCCTGGCTGCCAGGTTCGGAAACCTCAGCGAGACCCAGTTTTATTCTGTATCGCCCATGGTAGCGACGGAGACGGCCAACAATGCCGGCATTGCCGTGGCTATAGCATCGCTGGGCATACTCCTTTACGTTACCTGGGCTTTCCGCGTCATGCCCAAACCCTTCCGCTACGGGACCAGCGCCATAGTAGCGCTGACGCACGATGCCCTGGTGGCGCTGGGGGTTTTCTCCATCCTCGGCGGCATACTGAACTGGGAAATCAACCTGATGTTCATCACCGGCATCCTGGCGGTCATCGGCTACAGCGTCAATAACACCGTGGTCATTTTCGACAGGATACGCGAAAACCTGAAGAAGGGCGTGAACGTCGACTTTGAGGTTGTCGTCAATCATAGCCTGGTGGAAACCCTGGGCCGCTCAGTCAATACCAGCTTCACCACGCTGATTGCAGTGC
>CAYWUK010000155.1:3679-4489 GCA_964461475.1 uncultured Dehalococcoidaceae bacterium | reverse complement strand
GTAACCGACTCTGGTCTTGTGCTTTTCTTGCATATTAAGCGGACCTACCTTATCCCCAGTTCTTTTTCCTTGATAACCGTGTTCAACCGGGCTATCTTCTTTTTTACAGCCCGCAGCTCGCGGTGGTTTACCAGCTGTTTGGTGGCCAGGCGGAAGCGGAGGTTGAAAAGCTCCTCATGTGATTCCTCCAGTTGCTTTGCCAGGTCTGTGGCATTCAGTGCGCGAAAATCCTTAACCTTCAACTTTAACTGCTTCCTTCTGCGCCGATTGCGCCTGTTTCTCTTACCAGAAACTTGGTCTTGATGGGTAGCTTATGCGCGGCGAGGCGTATCGCCTCTTTAGCAATATTCTCGCCGACGCCCCCCATCTCAAATAGAATCCTGCCTGTTTTGACCACGGCTACCCAGTGGTCCGGCAGCCCTTTGCCGCTGCCCATGCGGGTTTCAGCCGGTTTCTTGGTAGCTGGCTTGTCCGGGAAAACGCGTATCCATACCTTGCCGCCACGGCGGATGTGGTGGGTGATGGCGCGCCGCGCTGCCTCAATCTGCTGGCTGGTAATCCATGCTGGCTCCAGCGCCTGTAGGGCGAAATCGCCAAAGACGATAGTGCTGCCTGATGTGGCCTCGCCACGGCGGCGTCCCCTGTGTTCCTTGCGATATTTTACGCGCTTAGGTTGCAGCATCTTTCTCCTCTGTTTCCGCTACGGTTGGTGCCTCCGCCTCAGTGGTTGCATCTGCCGCTGGTTTGGCAGCCTTTGTTTCCTTGGCGTCGGCTTTCTTGCGACTTCCCGTTGTTGTCCTTGTTGTCTTT
>CAYWUK010000155.1:0-3669 GCA_964461475.1 uncultured Dehalococcoidaceae bacterium | reverse complement strand
CCGGTTTCGCCGGGGCGGCTTCTTCAGCGGCTGCGGCGGCCGTTTTCCTGGCAGGCTTCTTTTCTGCCTCTTCTGTTGCCGGCGCTTCCTCAGCGCTCGTTGCTTTGGCCGTTGCCCGCTTCCTCTTCGGCTTGGCGGGCTCTTCCTCCACTTTCGCCTCCTCTTTTGCCTTAACGCCTTTTTTAGCTGCTATAGCCTCCGGCTGTTCAAGCGCTTCTGCCGGTGCGGCGATCTTCGCTTCCTCTTCTTCTGTTGCGGCTTCTGCCCCGGCTGCCTCTTCAGCTTCAGCCTTCTTGGCTTCTGGCAGGATTTCGTCTTTGAATATCCAGACCTTTATGCCGATGCGCCCCAGCGTGGTATGGGCCTCGGTGAAGCCGTAATCAATATCAGCCCGCAGCGTGTGCAAGGGCACCTGCCCCTGGTGCATGGTCTGGCGACGGGCTATCTCCGCATTGCCCAGCCTGCCCGAGCAGCTGACTTTTATCCCTTTGGCCCCGGCCTGCATGGTGCGGAATATCGCCTGTTTCATCGCTCTGCGGTAGGCCACTCGGCGCTCAATCTGCTCGGCTATCATCCTGCCTACCAGGTAGGCATCAAGCTCAGGCTGCCGAATCTCTTGAATATTTAAGCGTATCCTCTTGCCGATGGTATTCTCCAGGTATAGCCTCATTTCATCCACCCGCTGTCCCCCGCGCCCGATGACGATGCCAGGCCGGGCGGTATGGATGGTCACCGATATGTCTTTCAACTGGCGGTCAACTATTACATGCGAGATGGCCGCTTCACGGTATTTAGCCCTGATGACGTCGCGTAGCCTTGCGTCTTCCAGCAGGTACTCGGCGTAGTGCTTCTCGGCGTACCAGCGGGAGTCCCAATCGCGGATGATGCCGAGCCTGAACCCGATAGGATTAACCTTGTGTCCCAATTAAGCCTCCTCCTCGGCAATAACCACCGTAATGTGGCTGGAATCCTTGCTTATCGGCGCCACCCTGCCCCGGGCGCGTGGTCGGTGCCTCTTCATAGGTCGGGCCATGTCGGCATAGATGCGGACAATCCTCAAAGCTGAAGGGGCCATCTGGTAGTTATTTTCGGCGCTGGCAGCGGCCGATTTCACCAGCTTGGCCAGCATCTTGGCCTTTGGAGTTGGCGTGAAACTCAGCATAGCCAGTGCTTCGCTCACAGTCTTGCCCCGCACCATATCCACCAGTGGGCGCACTTTGCGCACTGATATTCCCGTGTCTTTAGATATCGCTCTTACTTCCATTTATATCCCGTCTGTGCGGTTATCCCGCCTTATTGCCTATGGTTTCTTCCTTGACGCCGTCTTTTCTGCCCTGGACACGTGCCCTCTGAAGGTCCTGGTAGGGGCAAATTCGCCCAGCTTGTGTCCCACCATATTTTCGGTGATGTATATGGGCACATGTCTCCTGCCATCGTGGACTCCGATGGTGAGCCCTATCATCTGTGGCAATATGGTGGACGAGCGCGCCCATGTTTTAATCACCGTCTTCTGGCCGGAGCGAATAATCGCTTCCACTTTCTTAAATAGCTTGGCATCAACGGCTGGCCCTTTTTTAGTTGACCTAGACATTTAGTCCCTCTATTTTTTACTTTCCTCTTCTCTTGATAATCATTCTATCCGAAGCCTTTGGCTTGCGCGTTTTATAACCTAAAGCCGGTTTGCCCCACGGCGTTTTTGGCCCGGGCAGCCCGATTGGCGACCTGCCTTCTCCGCCGCCATGGGGGTGGTCGCGGGGGGACATGGCCGAGCCCCGCACTGTGGGCCGCCAGCCCAGCCACCTCTTGCGCCCCGCCTTGCCATAGCTTATGTTCTGGTGGTCAATGTTTCCCACCTGTCCGATGGTGGCCATGCAGTAACTGCGGATGCGCCGGATTTCGCCGGAGGGCAGCCTGACCAGGGCATAATCGCCTTCTTTTACCATTAGCTGCGCCGCCATCCCTGCGCTGCGCACCAGCTGGCCGCCCCTCCCCTTGTCCAGTTCAATGTTATGTAACAGGCTGCCGGTGGGGATTAGCTTCATGGGCAGGGCATTGCCCGGCTTTAACTCGGCATTTTCGCCGGACATCACCGTATCCCCTACGTTGAGCTCCTGCGGGGCGAGGATATAGCGTTTTTCTCCATCTGCGTAGTAAATAAGGGCGATGCGCGCCGAGCGGTTGGGGTCATACTCGATGGCCGCCACCCTGCCCGGGATGCCGATTTTATCCCGTTTGAAGTCAATGCGGCGCAGCATGCGCTTGGCACCTTTGCCGCGATGGCGCACGGTTACCCTCCCCTGATTATTGCGGCCTGCCCTCTTTTTGAGGGGCGCAAGCAGCGACTTCTCCGGCTTATCCTTGGTAATCTCCTCAAAGGTATAGCCGCTCATGCTGCGCCGGCCGGGCGATGTGGGACGGTATATCTTTAGAGCCACTCAGCTTCCCCCTTATACACCTTCAAAATATTCTATCTTATCTTTTGGACCGAGGGTGACGACTGCCTTTTTCCAGGGTCGGGTCTGCGTCAGTCGCCTGCCCACCCTTCTCGTCTTACCCGGCATTGTGAGCACATTAACCGATGTTACCTTCACCTTGAAGGCTTTTTCCACAGCCTGCTTTATCTGCGGCTTGGTGGCGTTATCAACGACTTCAAAGGCGTATTTGTTTTGCGCTTGAAGCTCGGTATTTTTTTCAGTTATTACCGGACGTCTCAGCACCTCGTAAAGATGCATCGCTTCCCCCTTTAGTTGCGCCGTCTTTCCACAGGCGTTCCACTTTGCGCACCGCCTCCTCGGTTATAAACAGCATCTTGTAGGATAGCATATCAACCACGTTTAGTATGCTGGCAGGCAGTGTCTTGGTCCCGGGCAGGTTGCGCGCCGATTTGATGACGTTTTCCTCCGGGGCGGCGGTTACGATGAGGACGGATGAACTCGCCCCCAAGGCGGCCAGCGCCTGCTTCATTTTCTTGGTCTTGGGCTCCTCAAATTTCATATCTTCAACGATTTTCAGCGCCCCGCCCCCGGCCTTGGCGGACATGACGCATTTTATGGCCAGGCGGCGCATCTTTCTGGGTGTCGCCTGGCGGTAGCTCCTGGGATGCGGGCCGAAGATGACGCCTCCTCCTCTGCGCAACGGCGACTTCTGGCTGCCGGCGCGGGCAGAGCCGGTCCCCTTCTGGCGGAACAGCTTTTTGGTGCTGCCGGCAACCTCGGCTCTGGTCTTGGTGTCTGCGGTGCCATGGCGGGCATTTGCCCGCTGGCTGACCATCACCTGGTGCACCACCGCCTCATTAAACGGCACGGCAAATACCAGGTCGCTTATTTCAATGTTTTTAACCACTTCCCCGGCTAGGTTGTAAACTGGAGCCAGCACTTTCTACTTCTCCTTGCCTGACTTTGTTATCAGCAATAGCCCGTTGCGCGCCCCCGGCACAGCCCCCTTGACCAGCAGCAGGTTGCGCGCCGGGTCGGCTACGCATATCTCTATATTCTGCGCCGTAACCCTGTCTTGGCCCATATGCCCGGCCATGCGCAGCCCTTTATATACACGCCCCGGGGTTGATGTTGAGCCTATGGAGCCTGGAGCGCGAAATCGGTCCGACTGTCCGTGCGTCTTTGGCCCGCCGGCAAAGTGATGCCTTTTCACCACTCCGGCAAAGCCCTTGCC
>CAYWUK010000154.1:603-4530 GCA_964461475.1 uncultured Dehalococcoidaceae bacterium | reverse complement strand
GGCGACTTTTTGACACTGCTGCGTATTAGATTGTATCATGGATTTAGATAGTCCACTGGAGGCACTTTGGTTACCGAAGATAAGCTTTACACCCCTCCCGTTTTTGACCTTATCAGCGCAAATATAGCCAGACACGGCAACCCGCTCGGCCTGAAGGGGAAAGACTGCACGGCGTGGGCCGATGGCCTGCAGATTCCCTCCAGGGGCAAGACCATATTCTATACCGGCTGCGAATACCAGATGACGGCCTACCTGAAATCCCTGGTGGAGGTCATGAAGAAGGCAAAGTTCGAGGACTCCCTTTTCTCCGCCTTCAAGGGCATCCAGGCGATAACGGGTAAGCTCGGCTTCGACCTGACCAAGGTTTACACGCGGGTTGCCGGCGACGAGAGCAAAAAGTATGCCGAGCTGCTGCGCATGTCCGCCCTGCTTCTGCGGCGCTTGGGCGTGGACTTCGCCTACCTGGGCAGCGATGAGATGTATTCCGGGGCCTTGCTCTATGAGTTTGGCCTTTTCGACGAGCTGCAACAGCAGGCGCAGAAAGTGGCAAAGCAGTTCAGAGAAGCCGGCGTCAGCCGGATAATTGCCCTCACTCCGCACTCCGCCGAGGTCTTCAAGCAGGTTTACCCCGGGTTTATCGGTAGCTTTGATGTTGAGGTCATACCTTATGTTGTGGTCCTCGCTGAGGCATTGAAAAAGTCGGGCAGAGAGCTGTCCCTATCCGAGCCCCTAACCCTTACCCTTCACGACCCCTGCCACCTGGCGCGTGCGCTGGAGGTTACCGAGGAGCCGAGGGAAATACTCAATTCAATTGGGAACCTGGAGTTGCGCGAGGTTGCTCTCAATAAGAGGCTGACCATCTGCTGCGGGGCGCCGGCGGAGACGATATTCCCCGAGCTGTCCGAATGTCTGGCGGCGCGGCGCGCCTCAGAGCTTGCCGATACCGGCGCCGAAGCTGCGGCCACGCTGTGTCCTTTCTGCTACTCCAATTTAAGCAGAGGCCTGAATTTAACCGACAGGAAGTTAAGGATAGTGGATTTCGTTGAGGTAGTCTATCAAGCCCTGGGAGAAGAGCATGGCAAAACCTAAGCAGGTATTGGAGGAATATTACAGCGAGCTCCTGGACAGCGCCCGCAACCCCGAAATAGCCCTTGGCTTGTCCAGGGCCGTCAGCGCTGCGCGGCTGGGCAGGGCCAAGGTCATGGAGCGCTTCCCGGATACCCCCAAATTGGCCGAAGCGGCCAAGCGCATCAAGGAAGCGGCGATAGGCCGCCTGGACGAGCTGGTCGCGCTGGCCTCGCAGAGGCTGGAGGAGAACGGCGCCAAGGTGTATCGCGCCGATAGCGCCAAAGATGCTTTGGAGATAGTTGACCGCATCGTCGGCACGGGAAAGATGCTGGTATCGGGGAAGACGCTGACCGGCGAGGAAGTTGACCTGCGCCATCACCTGGAGGCCAAGGGAAACGAATACTGGGAGACCGATGCCGGCCAGTTGATTCAGCAGATTCGCGATGAAAAACCGATGCATTATATAGCGCCGGCGCTCCACGTTCCCCGCGAAGAGGTAGCCAAACTGCTGACCGGGTTATTGGGCAGAGAGGTGCCGCCTGACATAGTTACGGAGATGAGGGAGATAAGAAATTTCCTGCGCAACAAGTATTTCAAGGCGGACTTCGGCATAAGCGGCTGCAACGTTATGGCGGCGGACACCGGCTCGCTCATATTGCTTGAGAACGAGGGCAATATCCGCATGTCAACCAACGTGCCGCCGGTGCACATCGCTATTTGCGGCATTGAAAAAGTCGTTCCCACCCTTGACGATGCTTACAGGATGGCGGAGGTGATATGGCGCTACGGCGGGTTTACCGCCCCGCTGTATGTGAGCATAATCGGCGGCCCGAGCGCCAGCGCCGACATTGAATATACCCTTGTCAGGGGCTTGAGCGGCCCGCTGGAGGTGCATGTTATCTTTCTGGACAACGGGCGGAGCAAGCTTGCCAAAGACCCCGTACTTCGGGAGGCGCTGTACTGCGTGAAGTGCGGCAGCTGCCTCTTTGAATGCCCGATTTTTGAGATGACCGCCGGCCATTTCGGCGGCACCGCCTATTTTGGCGGCGTGGGCAGTGTCCTCAGCGCCTATATCGCCGACGGCTTTCCTCTGGCGTCGGCCATAGCTTACACCTGCCTCAGGTGCGGGCGCTGTGTTGAGGTGTGCCCCTTCTCGCTGGACACGTCCAGGCTCATCACCGAGATGAGGCACTGCATTTCGGGAATGGCTAAGGGTAAAGGCAAGCCCGCCGCCAAATCCTGATTCCGGGGAACACCTGCCAGCCTCTGCTTCTAACTCTCTAGTCCACGTATGATTTCTTGTCGTACAGCCTTTGCTTCCAGCGGATGCCGGCTCCGGCCGTCCGGCGCACCGCTCCATATATGGCAGTCAGAATGAGGAAGGAAAAGCCAAGAGGGTGCAGCAGGGTGGAGATAAACGGCTCGTCGAAGTGGTTGTCTATCCTCCAGCGAAGAAAGTATATTGCCGCCACCTGGAAGATGATGATGTTTCGCCATGGGGTGGCGGCCGCCACTGCAAAAAGGTCGTTCCAGAGCCAGTAGAACGGCGCCAGGAAGAAGAAATAGCCGGCGGCTATCAGTGCCACCAGCGCCAGCGGCGATAGCACAGCCACGGAATATATCCACTTGATGAACCCTTCCCACATCGACCCCAGGTCGTGGTACATGTTGGTTGAGACCACCGGCGACAGGTCTATCGCCAGGTGCCTTCCGCCATGCCGGTGTACCTCAATGCCCAGCCAGACATCCTCCAGTATGCGGTCGCTTACCGCCTTATGTCCGCCGATGCGCCAGTATTCTTCCCTGGGGAAGAGGAGAAACTGCCCTATTGCCAGCGATGGCCTGGGTTGATTTGAGCGCTGGAGCCACCATAAGGGCAGCCAGCTCAGGATGACGAAATACAGCACTGGTATGGCTATCTTCTGGGGCAGAGAGTTGGCGAGCTGGCGCGGAAATCCTGAGAGCAGGGAAGGTTTGAGCTTCAGGGCCAGGGCGAGCACGCTGCGCAGCATGTGGGAGGCGTGGGTGGTGTCGGCGTCGACAAACAGCAGCCAGTCGCCCTTGGCTGCCTGGGCGAGTTGATAGCAGGCGAAAGGCTTGCCCGCCCAGCCCTGGGGCAGGGCTTCGCCGTTAATTAATTTGATGCGCTCATCCCCGGCGGCCATGCGTCCCACGATTTCAGGTGTGCTGTCCGAGGAGTTATCATCCAGCACCAGAATCTCGAAATCGGGGTAGCCCTGTTTTTGCAGGGACCTGAGGCAGGCCTCTATGTTCGCCTCCTCATCCCGGGCGGGGATTAAGATGGACACAGAAGGCGCGGGCACGACTATCTCGCTATCGGCAAGCGGTCTCTTTAGGCTTCTCAGGTTGAGGATAAGGTTAAATATGAAGCTGGTCAGGCCGATGGCAATTATTATGTGGTATAGCATACCTCAGTCCTTGTCGCGCGAGTTAAATCTCTCTCCTTCTGGACGGGAGCCAGCTGATGAGCCTCTCTCTAAGCCTGGGAAAGGTATGAAGCTCGTCAAAGTGCTTTGCCCCGAATAATACCAGCACGCAAAGCATAAAGAGCAATTGCCACGCGCTTGCCCCTGTTGTTATCAGGTAGGCCAGCGAGCTTGCCGGGCCTAGCATAATTGCCCAGGCGTGAGCCTCAAAGAGGAGGAATCCCAGGAACATGCAGAGGGCGAATACAATCAGCATATCATGCCGGGGCATTGCCACAAGGGTGCCGAAGGTGACGGCTATTGCCTTGCCGCCCTTGAACCTGAGCAGGGGGGAGAAGGCATGGCCCAGTATGGCGCAGAGCGCCACCGTCACTACCACTGCCTCGGACATTCCCAGCGAGCGGGCCAGGAA
>CAYWUK010000154.1:0-593 GCA_964461475.1 uncultured Dehalococcoidaceae bacterium | reverse complement strand
CCAGGAATACGTACGGCACGCCTTTGGCCACGTCTGAGAATATCGCCAGATAGCCCAGCTTGCGCCCCCCGGCGCGGAAGACGTTGAATGCCCCCGGGTTTCCATCGCCGAAGTCCCTTATATCTTTTCCCAGGAAATGCTGTCCTATCCAGACCGAAAATGGACAGGCGCCTAAAGCAAAGGCAAGCATACTTAAAGAAACGGGGTATATCATTTCCATTATGCTGGCGCCCTCAACTGCTTGTGGAAGCCTAGATTATCTAGGTAAGCATAAACCATAAAGTGTTTTCCGTCAAGTGCGGGTGGGGGTGAGCTTGGAGTGCTTGATAATCGGAGTCTGGCGATAACCGTAAAATAAAAAAGAGGGCCATATTGCCATGGCCCTCTTTAGGCTTATTAGCCCTATCTATCTAAAGCCTTACTTGCCAATGCGGAATACCTTAGTGCCGCAAATCGGGCATACTCCCTGAGTCGCGGGACGGCCATTCTTCATTACGATTGACTTCGGGTTCTTGATTTCAACTTTTTTCCTATCCTTTACACAATAGGCTTGCATTTTCACCTCCTCTCCTATATAGGGTTTAGCTTAAGAT
>CAYWUK010000153.1:0-4595 GCA_964461475.1 uncultured Dehalococcoidaceae bacterium | reverse complement strand
CTGAAACAGCGATCGGACTCTAGACAGTGGTGCTACTAATCCCGGGGGAAGGTCAATTATTACCATCCTTTTTTGGATTTTTCGGTATTACATTAACCATAAAAACCCTATCCTTAAAAAAGCATTTATCCATACTATTCAAATTAACAGCCTCGTTTTATTCTTCGGCAATCTCGTTGTGGTTGCAATTGGCACAGTTATCGCTATCTATGCAATTCTTTATCAAGCAGGAGTCATTGAGATGAGTGCTATTGATATAGAGACATTCCGTAGCACTCTAAGTGCATTAGTCTTCATCGCATGGATACTTTTTGGTGTATTTATAGGTTTTATTGCTATATATTTTATGCAGTTTTGTTGGTCTATTATTAAATCTATTCTTAAAAAGATTAAAAACAAGAGAGAATCCGAGATAAGATTAATAGCGTATCATATTTGGGAATCGGAAGGATGTCCTCAAAATCGTGATTTAGAGCATTGGTCTAAAGCTGAAAAATTATGGAAAGAAAGTAAGAAATAATAGCCTTTTAAGGCAAGGCTTTCCCTTTTACAGAAGGGAAACTGGGTGGGGGAGAACTGCGGGATAGGTCGTGGATGGTGCGAGGGTCGTGGGTGGGAAAAGATAACAAAGATAACATGGAAAAGAAGGAGGGGGCTTTAAGCCCCCTCCAGGAACCTCTTGGATTGCTATTACTAGACCTCTCTGAACTCGCCCTCCACCGTGTCCTCGCCGCCTTTTCCGCCTTCCTCTCCTCCCTGGCCGGGTGGAGGTTGCTCGCCGCCTGGCGGTGGTGGCGGGGGCTGCTGCTGGTACACTGCCGAGCCTATCTTTTGCATGGTGTCGGACAGCTCCTGGCTGGCCCGTTTCACGGCGTCAACGTCTGCGCCCTGTAGCGCCGAGCGCAGCGCAGCGATTTTATTCTCCGCCTCCTGGTTCATGTCGGCGGGTATTTTGTCCTTATTGTCGCGGAGGGTCTTTTCCGCGGTATAAGCCAGGGTATCCGCGGTGTTGCGCGCTTCGATTTCCTCGCGGCGCTTGGCATCTTCGGAAGCGTGCATTTCCGCCTCTTTCTGCATCTTCTCCACATCTTCTTTGGAGAGCCCGCTGGAAGCGGTTATGGTTATCTTCTGCTCCCGGCCCGTGCCCTTGTCCTGCGCCCTGACGTTCAATATGCCGTTGGCATCTATATCAAAAGTAACCTCAATCTGAGGCATTCCCCGCGGCGCTGGCAGGATGCCGTCAAGCATGAAGCGCCCCAGTGTCCTGTTGTCGGCGGCCATCGGCCTTTCGCCCTGAAGGACGTGAATCTCCACGCCGGGCTGGTTATCGGCAGCAGTGCTGAAAACCTGGCTCTTGGCGGTAGGTATGGTGGTGTTGCGCGGGATGAGGGGCGTGCTCACTCCGCCAAGTGTCTCTATGCCCAGGGTGAGCGGCGTGACGTCGAGCAGCAGCACGTCCTTGACGTCTCCCTTGAGGACGCCCGCCTGGATGGCGGCGCCTACGGCTACCACCTCGTCGGGGTTGACCCCCTTGTGCGGCTCCTTGCCGAAGAACTGCTTGACCTTCTCCTGGACCAGCGGCATCCTGGTCTGTCCACCGACCAGGATCACCTCATCAATCTGTCCGGAGGTCTTTTCAGCATCGGTTAACGCATGCTTGCATGGCTCCAGCGTCTTTTCCACCAGGTCCATCACCAGTTGCTCCAGCTTAGCCCGGGTGAGGGTGATGGCGAGGTGCTTGGGCCCGCTGGCATCGGCGGTGATGAAGGGGAGGTTTACCTCCGTCTGCATGACCGAGGATAGCTCTATCTTGGCCTTTTCCGCGGCTTCCTTCAGCCGTTGCAGGGCCATTTTATCCTTGCTGAGGTCTATGCCCTGGTCGCGCTTGAATTCGTCAATCAGCCAGTCGATAATTCTCTGGTCGAAATCGTCGCCGCCGAGGTGGGTATCGCCGCTGGTGGACTTCACCTGGAAGGTGCCTTCCCCCAGCTCAAGGATGGAGATATCAAAGGTGCCGCCGCCGAGGTCATAGACGGCGATGGTCTCGTCCTTTTTCTTGTCCAGCCCGTAGGCCAGCGAGGCCGCCGTGGGCTCGTTGATGATGCGCAGCACTTCAAGCCCGGCTATCTTGCCCGCGTCCTTGGTTGCCTGCCGCTGGCTGTCGTTGAAGTAAGCAGGCACGGTGATTACGGCCTCGGTGACTTTCTGCCCGAGGTATGCCTCGGCATCGGCCTTTAGCTTCTGCAAAATCATGGCCGAGATTTCGGGGGGGCTGTACTCTTTCCCCCCCAGCGCCACGCGCACCTCGTTGTTGGGGCCTTTGGTTACCTTATAGGTTTTGCGCTTGGCGTCCTCCTCCACCGGCAGCTCTCGCCCCGCCGGCTCCCCCCACTTGCGCCCCATAAAGCGCTTGATGCTGTATACGGTATTTTCCGGATTGGTTATCGCCTGGCGCTTGGCTATCTGCCCTACCAGGCGCTCGCCATTCTTGCTTATCGCCACCACCGAGGGGATGAGGCGGCTTCCCTCCGTGCTGGTGATGACTACCGGTTCCCCTGCCTCCATTACCGCCACCTCGCTGAAAGTTGTGCCAAGGTCAATCCCTACAGCCTTCCCCATTTATTTGTCCTCCTTTTGTTGTTCCGCTTCTTGTTCCTCCCCGTTGCCAACCACTACCATGGCCGGGCGAAGCAGCCTGCCATGCAGCGTATATCCTTTTTGCATTTCCTCAATGACTATCCCCTGTTCGCCTTTATCCTGTCTTACCGCTTCGTGGAGCTTGGGGTCAAACTGCTCCCCGAGCGCCTTTATTGGCGCCAGCCCCTGTGCCTCCAGCGTGGCCCTGAGCTTGCGCTCGATCAGCTTTACGCCTTCGGCCCATTGGGGGGCGCGTTTCTGAGAGACGTGGTCAAGCGCCCGTTCCAGGTCGTCCAATATGGGCAGGAGGCTCAGCATTAAGGAGGAATTGGCGAATTTGTTGAACTCCTCCCTTTCCTGCTCGATGCGCCGCTTGTAGTTGACGAAGTCGGCCTGCGCCCGCTGCCAGTTGGTCAGATAGCCTGCTGCCCTTTCCCTTTCCTCGGAGAGTGCCTGCTTTAAATTTTCTAAATCTGCGGACTCGGCAACCTCGGGCGCCATCTCGCTGTTTTGAGTTTCTTCCGGTTCCTGTTGTGGCATTATCATGGCCTAATCCCCACTCGGGACTTCTTTTTCATATAGCCCGGCTACCAGAGTGCTGAGCACCGATGAAAGATATCCCACCGTGGGAATGGTTTCAGGGTAAGTCATGCGGGTGGGCCCTATCACCCCCACCGTGCCGCATGCTTTGCCGGGAATGCCATATTGGCTGATGACCACGCTGAAATTTTGCACAACCTCGGCTTTGTTCTCCCTGCCGATGACCACGTGCACCACCTTACGGCTAATCCCCTCCGGGACGATGGACTTGAGCAAGCCCCTGTTTTCCACAAGTTCCATCAGGGTTAGCGGACGGTCGCCGTGGGCCAGTTCGGGCTGGCGGAGGATGAAGTGCAATCCATCCAGGTAAGGCTCCTCATACTGTTGCTCGTCTTCTTCTTTCAGCGTCTCCAGGAGGTAATCGGCTATCTGCTTTTCCAGGGACGAGAGCTCCATTTTTTTAGCTGAAATCTGCTGGCAGGTCAGGCCGGAATAGGCCTCGTTCAGTTTGTTCGAGATGGAGGTTAACTCCGTCTGAGGGATAATCTGGTCAAACGTTAACAGCCTTTGTTTCACCTTGGCCCCAAAAAGGACAAGGATGAGCAATGCCAGCGACTCCTGCAGGTTAATTATTTCCATGTGCTTCAGCTTGCAGTCTGAGGACTTCGGCTTGCTGACCACCGCCATATTTTGGGACAGCTGTGCCAGCAGTGTGGCGCTCAAGCTGAGCCATTTGTCTATCTCCTCCTCTACCTGGTGGAAGACATGGCCTATCAAGCGTTGCTTGGCTGGAGAGAGCTGCAGGTTTTCCAATGCGTCCACGTAGTGGCGGTAGCCCTTATCGGTGGGCACGCCTCCGGCGGAGGTGTGGGGGCGGGTGATGTAGCCCTCCTGCTCCAGCCTTGCCATTTCGTTGCGGATGGTAGCCGGGCTCACATTGAGGCCAGTCTTGCTGGCGATGTATTGCGATGGCACGGGCATAGCCTGGGCGATATAGTGTCCCACTATGGAGTTTAGTATTATTCCTGCTCTGGTGGATAGCATCTCAGCCTCAAATTAGCAGTCCAAGCTTTAGAGTGCTAATTAAAATCTAGCACTTTTCCCTATGCCTTGTCAAGAGAGAAAGTAACTTCTGAGGCCTCATTTCCTTGACCGAGAGGCGCGCCTGTGATATATTGAGCAATGTGGATATTACTTGGCACGGCCATTCATGCTTCAGGATTAAGGGCAAACAGGCCGTAGTTATCACCGACCCCTTTCCTCCAGAGCTGGGGTATTCGCTGGGTAAGCCCTCTGCCCGCATCGTTACGGTGAGCCATCAGCATCCGTCACATTCCTATGTTCAGGGAGTTGGCGATGAGCCGCATCTGGTCACCGGCCCGGGCGAATACGAAATCGGCGGCGTCCTGATATTGGGG
>CAYWUK010000152.1:0-4644 GCA_964461475.1 uncultured Dehalococcoidaceae bacterium | reverse complement strand
GTGCACCAGGTGAGTATACGCAACATGGACGAGCAGCATCAGGACTGGGTGGAGATGCAGAAGGAGAAACAGCCGGTAGCTGATACGGCGATAATCGCCGTGGTTGCTGGAGAGGGCCTTTCCGAGGTGTTTACCAGCCTGGGGGCGGCAGGCATCGTCCCCGGAGGACAGACGATGAACCCGAGCACTAAGGATTTGCTCCAGACGATTGAGTCACTGGCTGCCGATAAATTCATCATCCTGCCCAATAATAAGAATGTGGTGCCCACCGAATCCATCCCTCAGGGGGTGGCGGCGCTTCTGGCTTTTGACTATGAAGCGGACCTTGCCACGAACGCCCAGATTATGAAAAAGGTGATATCAGCAGTAAGGTCTATCGAAGTTACCAGGGCGACGCGCTCTACCCGGATAGGCGGTTTGGTGATTAAGAAGAAACAGCCTATCGGTCTGCTTGATGGCGACCTGGTGGCGGTTGCCGATAGCGATATTGACGTTATAAATCAGATTTTAGCCAGGCTGGATATGGCCAAGTCCGAGGTGGTGACCATCTACTATGGAGATGAAGTTGAGCCTGAAGCTGCGGAGCAGGTCAGCGCCGATATAAAGCGCCAGCATCCTCACCTGCAAATTGAAGTAATCAGGGGGGGGCAGCCTCACTATGATTATATTATTTCAATTGAATAAAGGGGTGGTCTTTTATTATGGCAGTAAAGATTGTTACTGATAGCTTGTCCGATATCGATAGCGATTTAGCCCGGGAGTTGGGGCTTACCGTGGTTCCGGTATATGTGCGCTTTGGCGAAGAGATATACCGCGACAGGGTTGAGATAAGCACGGAGAAGTTCTATCACCGCCTGGTGCATGATGCCGCTTTCCCCACTACTACGCAGCCGCCGCCGGGCGATTTCCTGGAGGTCTACCAGAAGCTGGCAAAGGAGACCAACGAGATTCTGGTGATAAACCTGTCCAGCAAGCTCAGCGGCACTTATGAATCTGCGTTGCAGGCCAAGAAGTTGATGGAGGGGGAATGCCGCATTGAGGTCATTGATTCGCAACTGGTCATCATGGGGCTGGGATTGATAGTTATCGCCGTCGCCGAGGCAGCCAAGTCCGGCGCAGGCCTTGATGAGCTGGTCGCTATGGTGCGTAAATCTGTGCCGAGGTCGCATTCCATCATGTTTTTTGATACCCTCAAATATCTGGCCAAGGGAGGGCGTATCGGCAAGGCTCAGAGCTTCCTGGGTTCCATGTTGTCTGTTAAGCCGGTGCTCACCCTGAAGGATGGCGAGGTGTCGCCTCTGACCAGGGTTCGCTCCAGGACGGCTGGCCTGGATTACTTGTATAACTCCGTTGCCGGCTTCTCCCAGATTGACGGCCTGGCGGTGGAGCATGCCACTACCCCTGACGAAGCCGATGCGCTCATTGAGCGGCTTGGCTCGCTTTATCCCAAACATATCTATAAATCCACGGTCAGCCCGGTGATTGGCACCTATGTCGGCCCGCACGTCCTCTCCGTATCCGTTGTGGGGACGGAAAAGGCGTAGCGTTGGCCTGGTTTTGGCAGAAACCTCTCTTTCGCCTTGTCTTTTCTTGCCCTCAGCTTTGCTGCTAGGAATGTGGGGGCAGAAACTTGTTGATGAATTTAAAGCCGCTGTATAAGATTATTGAGCTTGAGCAGAAAAAAGGCTATGCCGACTCGGCGGTAATTGGCGGCCTGGATAAGTTCCTTCATAACTGGGCCGGCCAGGCTATGGAATCGATGTCCAGCCCGCGCCTGTTCAGCCATTTCCGCCACCTGGTTAACTCCAGCTATGCCTCTCTGACGAAGCAGCAGCGCAAGGACTGGGTGGATGATGTGCTTGCCCTTTTTTCCGAGATGGAGGGCGCGGAGGAAAAGGGCGAAGTGCCGCACAAAAAGGCAGCGTCGCCAGCTAAAGCAAAGTTGGCCGCCGCGACCCGGCGAATGCCAGCCAAGCCGAAGGATTATGGCATAGATTCGCCTGTCACTGTCATTAAGGGCATAAGCTCAAACCTGGCGGCCAAGTTCGCTAAATTGGGCGTGAAAACGGTTCGCGACCTGGTCTATTTCTTCCCCAATCGTCATCTTGATTACAGCCAGGTCAAGTTTATCTCGCAGCTAGGCGAGGGAGAGGAACAGACCATCGTCGCTAATGTCTGGCAGGCGCAGGTGACAAGGCTGGGCGGCAGGCAGGGCACTGAAGCTATCGTCGGCGATGAGACCGGCAATGTCAGGGTGGTGTGGTTCAACCAGCCTTACCTGGCGAAGAAGCTGAGGACCAATGACCGCATAGTATTGAGCGGGCGGGTCGGCCTGTTTAAAGGCAGACATGTGTTTGAGTCCCCGGAATGGGAGCCTGTGGAGGGCAAGGACTTGATTCATACCGGCCGCCTCGTCCCGCTCTATCCGCTCACCCAGGGTTTGCGCCCGCGGCAGGTGAGGAAGCTTATGAAAGGGGTGGTTGACCAGTGGGCATGGCAGATGGATGACTTTCTGCCTGCCGAGGTGAGAGAGCGATGCCATCTCATGGAGTTGCCGCAGGCCATAGCGCAGGCGCACTACCCCGAGGATGTAGCGGCCAAGGATAGGGCGAGGGTCCGCCTGGCCTTTGATGAGCTTTTCCTCCTCCAGATGGGCATTATGGGCAAAAAGCGCGAATGGCAGGAGGGCCAGCCGGGCAATCCCTTCAATATTAATAACGCTCTGCTGGAATCCTTTGTAAAGTCGTTGCCTTTCATGCTGACGGCAGCCCAGCAGCGTGTGCTCAAGGAACTGCTGGCGGATTTGCAGAGGTCGCAGCCCATGTGCCGTCTGCTGCAGGGGGAGGTGGGCAGCGGCAAGACCGTGGTGGCCACCGCCGTCCTGCTCATGGCCGTGGCCAATGGCTTTCAGGGGGCGTTTATGGCGCCCACCGAGGTACTCGCTGAGCAGCACTTTGCCACCATCAGCGAGCTACTGTCCCGCGTTGGGTCGCAAAGAGACGAGGATTGCCTTCGTGCTTATTCCGGCTTTTTGCCCCGTCCGCTCAAGGTGGCGCTGCTTATCGGCGATATAACTCAGGGCAGGAAGCAGGAGATTCAGCAGCGCGTCTCGTCCGGCGATGTAGATATCGTCATCGGCACTCATGCCATTATCCAGAAGGGTGTGGAGTTCTCGCGCCTGGGACTGGCGGTGGTGGACGAGCAGCACCGCTTCGGGGTGGAGCAGCGTTCGGCGCTGAGGCAGAAGGGCTTCAGCCCGCATATGCTGGTGATGACGGCCACGCCGATACCGCGCACGCTGGCCCTGACTTTGTATGGCGACCTTGATTTATCGGTGATTGACCAGCTTCCGCCGGGAAGGCAGGTGATAAAGACGAAATGGCTTAAGCCCCAGCAGAGAGACAGCGCCTATGCCTTTATCCGCAAGCAGGTTGCCGAGGGGTACCAGGTGTTTATTCTCTGTCCCCTGATCGAGGAGTCCGAAGCCGTGGCCGCCCAGGCGGCGGTAGCCGAGTACACGCGCCTATCTCAGGATGTCTTCCCCGATTTGCGGTTGGGGCTGCTTCATGGCCGCATGTCGTCGGCGGAGAAGGATGCGGCCATGCACCAGTTCCGCGCCGGCGAGATGGATATACTGGTTTCAACGCCGGTGGTGGAGGTCGGCATAGATGTCCCCAACGCTGCGGTGATGCTGGTGGAGAGCGCCGACCGCTTCGGCCTGTCGCAGTTGCACCAGTTCCGCGGCAGGGTGGGGCGCGGGCAGGAGCAGAGCTACTGCATGCTGCTTGCCGAGGACCCTTCGGAGATAGGCAGGCAGCGGCTTGACATAATAGAGAAAGTCCAGGATGGCTTCGCCCTGGCGGAGGAAGACCTGAGGTTGCGTGGGCCGGGCGAGTTCTTCGGCACGCGGCAGAGCGGGCTGCCCGACCTGCGCATGGCCAGGCTTTCCGATGTGGGACTGCTGGAACTGGCCCGCGGTGAGGCGGTAAGGCTTTTTGAGGAAGACCGTGGCCTGGAGAGGGCGGAGCACCGCCTCCTGGCCGGGGAGCTGGCACGAGTCTGGACTGATGCCGGGGAGTGGAGTTGATGGGAGACAGGGATTTGTCATATGCAAAATTTATCGTCAATCCTGTGGCGGGCGCCGGCAGGACCGCCCGCAAATGGCCGCATATCATGGCGCTGGCGAAGAGCCTCGGCATATGTTTTGAGCATGCTTTGACCGAGGCGCCGAGCCATGCCATAGAGCTTGCCAGGGATGCAGTCAGGCAGGGCTATGAACGGGTGGTATCTGTGGGCGGCGACGGCACCATAAACGAGGTGGTGAATGGCCTGTATTATGCCGGCGGCATGGAGCATGTAACTCTGGGCATTATAAGCACGGGGACGGGCGGCGATTATGTTCGCACGGTGGGGTTGCCTTCGACTTATGAGAAGGCCTGTCACTGCCTCCTTAGGCCAAAAAAGATGCTGGCGGATGTTGGTATGGTTGAGTATGTTAGCAATGGCCAGGAGGCGAAGCGGCTGTTCGTGAACTTCGCCGGCCTGGGCTTTGACGCCGAGGTAGTGCGGGCGACCACGCAAAAGTATAAAATGCTAGGCAGTATGCCTTCCTATCTTATGGGGCTGCTCAGCACGCTTTTGTGC
>CAYWUK010000151.1:0-4650 GCA_964461475.1 uncultured Dehalococcoidaceae bacterium | reverse complement strand
AACCCGCACCATGCCCATCCCGCCGATTGATGCCGCCGCGCCGGCTAATACGGAGACGGCGACCTTCGCCCTGGGCTGATTCTGGGGCTCGGACTCCCGGTTCGGGAGCCTTGACGGAGTGGTGAGGACACGCGTGGGCTACTCAGGCGGCACCAAGGACAACCCCACCTACCACAGCATCGGGAACTATAGCGAGACGGTCCAGATGGACTACGACCCGACCAAAATCTCATACGACGAGCTGCTGGATTCCTTCTGGGAAGGCCACAACCCCACAGCTATGCCCTTTTCGCGACAATACATGTCCATAATCTTCTACCGCAACGACGAGCAGAAAAAGCTGGCCGAAGCATCAAAGGCCCGCGAGGAAGCAAAGCTCGGCAAAAAAGTCATCACCGAGATACTTCCCTACTCCAAATTCTATCTGGCCGAGGCTTACCACCAGAAATACGACCTCCAGTATGACCAGAAGCTCATGGCAGACTTCAACGCCATGTACCCCGACTTCAACGACTTCGTAAACTCAACAGCGGCCGCGCGCATAAACGGCTTCATAACCGGCTACGGCACCCGCGAGCAGCTGCAGAACGAGATAGATAGCTTTGGCCTGTCCGACACGGGCAAGGCGAGGCTGCTGGAATTCGTCAAGCGACTCAGCCATTAGAAATAGCCGGATATAAAAAGAGGGGCCTTCGCCCCTCTTTGATCCTTTGCGGATTAAACCAGAACTTATCCACCACGGAGATACTTGTCAATATCTGCAGCGGCACGTTTGCCCGCGCCCATGGCGCTGATAACCGTGGCCGACCCGGTGACGATATCGCCCCCCGCCCATACGCCCTGCTTGGATGTCTTCCCCGTCTCCTCATCAGCCACCACGGTGCCTTTCTTGGCGGTCTCCAGGCCTTTGGTGGTCTGCGATATCAGGGGGTTGGGCGTTGTGCCCAGGGCGACTACCACCACATCTATATCCATGGAGAACTCGCTCCCTTCTTTGACCACGGGGCGGCGCCTTCCGCTTTCGTCCGGCTCGCCCAGCTCCATCTCGTAACACTCAATGCCAGTCACCCAGTTCTTCTCGTTGCCGAGGAACTGCTTGGGGTTGGTCAGCAACTTGAACTCGATGCCCTCCTCTTTGGCATTCTCCACTTCCTCGCGGCGGGCCGGCAGCTCCACCTCCGAGCGCCTGTAAATGATATAGACTTTGTCGGCGCCGAGCCTGAGGGCGCAGCGGGCAGCATCCATGGCCACGTTGCCGCCGCCAATCACCGCCACCCTCTTGCCGACTTTGACCGGGGTATCATATTCCGGGAATTTATATGCCTTCATCAGGTTCACCCTGGTGAGAAACTCGTTCGCCGAGTAAATCCCGTTGAGGTTCTCGCCGGGGACTCCCATAAACATGGGCAGTCCAGCGCCGGTGCCGAGGAAAACGGCATCGTAACCGTCCCCCAGCAGCTCGTCAATGGTGGCCAGTTTTCCCACCACCGAGTCCAGCCTGATATCCACGCCCAGAGAGGCGACATACTCCACCTCGTTTCTGACGATTTCCTTGGGCAACCTGAACTCAGGAATGCCATAGGTCAGCACACCACCGGTGGCATGCAGCGCCTCAAACATGGTGACATCGTGCCCGAATTTAGCCAGGTCGGCGGCTGCGGTGAGGCCGGCGGGCCCGGAGCCGATGACGGCCACCTTCTTGCCGGTCGGCGGCGACTTCTCCACCTTGCGTTTCTCCAGGGGCACATTCTTCCTCTCCCAGTCGGCCACGTAGCGCTCCAGGCGGCCGATGGCGATGGGCACTTCCTTCTTGTTCAGGACGCAGACCGCCTCGCACTGCGACTCCTGAGGGCAGACCCTCCCGCAGATTCCGGGCAGGCTGTTCTTGTCCTTCAGTATCTTCGCCGCGAGGGGCAAATCATCGTCTCTTAAGGCTGCAATGAACCCGGGAATATCTATATCCACGGGGCAGCCGCCAACACAGCCGCGCTTGGGACACTGGATGCAGCGGCTCGCTTCCGCTTTCATCTGCTCAGCATTATAGCCCAGGGCCACCTCGTTGAAATTCCTGGCCCTGACCTTTGGGTCCTGCCTCGGCATGGACACCCGATTCAAGTCAAGTTTAGCCATTTATACTCAACTCCTAAAACTATTTTCACTTACAATGGGCGCGGCACTGCTCAAAAGAGCGCTTCTCTTCGTCAAGATAGGTGCGTTGGCGCGCCATAACCAAATCCCAGTCCACCTTGTGCCCGTCAAAATCGGGGCCATCAACGCAGGCGAACTTGGTCGCGCCGCCGACCGATGCCCGGCAGCAGCCGCACATGCCGGTGCCGTCCACCATTATGGTATTGAGGCTGACGATTGTTGGAACCCCGAAGGGCTGCGTGGTAAGGGAACAGAACTTCATCATTATGGCCGGCCCGATGGCGATGACGCGGTCAATCTTATCGCCCTTCTCCAGCATTTCCTTTAGCGGCTCGGTTACCAGGCCCTTACGACCGTATGAGCCGTCGTCGGTGGTGACGGTCAGCTCATCACTGGCGCTACGCAGGTTATCCTCCCAGAAGACGAGCTCTTTGCTGCGCGCCCCCAGGATGGAGATGACCTTGTTCCCCGCAGCCTTAATTGCCCTGGCGATGGGCGTTATCGGGGCCACGCCGACGCCGCCGGCCACGCAGACCACGGTGCCGAATTTCTCAATCTCGCTGGGCAGGCCCAGCGGCCCGATAAGGTCAGCTATGGAGTCGCCGACTTTCAATAAGCCCATCTTGTAGGTGCTCGTCCCCACCTCCATCACCACCAGGGTTACGCTCCCTTCTTTCTCATCCCAGTCGGCAAGGGTCAGGGGGACGCGCTCGCCCTTTTCATCAAGCCTGATCACAACAAATTGCCCCGCTTTAGCTTTCTGCGCCACTGCGGGCGCCTCCACCTTATACAGGCGAGTCTGGGGAGTGAGGTCTTCCTTCTTCAATATCTTATACAAGCTATTTCAAACCTCCGTTCAGGCTAACTTCCGATAATAGACCACAGGCGCTTGCCATCCGCAATAATAGAACAGATAAAAAACGACCGGCTTGAGGGCAGGTGGCAAACCAAAGGATAATTATACCAAAATTATAAGAAATTTCAATTTTTAAGTCAACCCGCGCCGCGCCGGCGGCTGCTGCATCACCGGGCGAAGACGGCGCAGATTTGTCTTATAGCAACTCATGGCCTATAATTATTCTCACCTATGATGATACGGGAGTATATATTCCTTGCGTCAGGATGCATAGCGGTTGGCGTGCTGATAACATTTGTTGTACTTGGAGCCAGCCAGCGCCTCGGCATAGATTTAGACAAAAATCTATGGGGGCTGGCCATACCGCTGGTCGTATCGCTTGTGCTGAACATCGCGCTGCTGGAGCTGTACCGCAAGTTCAGGAAGAAGAAATAGAAGAGAGTTTCTGGAATCCATCCCCCTGTATAAAACCCACAAACTCAAACGCAGCGGCTAATCGCGCGCCACGAAAGCTGTAATAGCAAACGCTAAAAAGCCAGCGCCCAGCCGACCCCCATGCCGATGAAAAGGCCGGCCGGTATAAAAAGCCCGCCAGCGCTTTTTTTCTTCCACTGATTCTCTTTCTTTTCTTCTGCCATCTTTACCTCCTGTTTAATGTTTAGCTAATTTTAGATGGATACCATTCCAGTGTCAAGAGGAATAAATCCCCCTCTATGTCTCCCCTTACGAAAGGGAGAGGCTTGCGTTTCCCCCTTTGGCAAAGGGGGATTAAGGGGGATTTAGACGGGCGGGAAGAGAGAAATCCTTGACAATTTTGCTTTATAGTGGAATATTAGGTGATAAAAGAGAGTATATCATCCGAAAATAAACAAAAGCGGAAGGGGGTTAAGAAATAGACATTTCAATTAAAGTCGCAATTATTGTTGGCATAGTCAATGTTATTGCCTTGCTTTTTGTTACTTGGCAGACGTATCTTACACGTCAGTCTGTTAAGCTCAGCGAGAGAAATCTATTAGAATCACAACAAGCGAGAGAGTTTTCAAATCTACCGAAAGCGCATCCAATTATTTCGGTGCAGAATCACCTTAGAAATTGGAAACAAGACCTTCAATTGCTTATCGAAGGTGAAAAAGAAATACAAAAATATATAGAAAAAAGTAATGGCGATATTAAACTAAATACCCAACATTACGTTGGGGATACTAAATCTATAAGCAAAGGAGAATATGATATTTTACCTGATTGGTTAAAGTTGATTCTGATAGCCGGAGCTCAGTATTACTATGAAGGTATGTGCCTAACTAGTGAAGTTTGCTCTTCTCAACGTGAAAAAAAATTTCGGTTATCCCTTCTTAAAGACATGATTGAACGCGCACAAATCGGACATAAAGCTATCACTGAAATGCAAAAATATATTGATAAATTAGTACCAGCTTGGTATTTAGAAAGCCCAGCGTCTCTAAATGACTCTGACTTCCTGTATTGATTCACAATACAAAGGATATGCGAATATGAAAGATAAATTTGACTGGCAACAAGAAGACGACGGTAAGTTATATATACGATGCAAGAACTGTCATAAGCTTTATATATGGAAAGCTTATAAACCTAGAAATCTGAAAGGAAAAGCAGTGATAGGAGTGGGT
>CAYWUK010000150.1:0-4667 GCA_964461475.1 uncultured Dehalococcoidaceae bacterium | reverse complement strand
GGCGTTTGTCACTCATTATACACCCCCTGCAAGCTGGAGTTTCGCAACAAGCTCTTTATTTGTGAGGCAGCCGACCAGATGCTATAATTATGGAAATAGTCGAAACATGGAGGTAACGGAATGAACAGGATTTTAACCGCCTCGGAATCCCTGCCCCTCCCCAGAGTACTGAAATATACCGATGTACGCAGCTACGCCTTCACCGCTGTTTTCGTCTCGCTGGCGGTGGCTACCCCCTGGGTCTTCCACCAGTTCCACCTGGCCGGGCCCAGGTTCCTGCCGATGCATATCTTCGTCCTGGCGGCAGGTCTGCTCTTCGGCTGGCGGGCTGGCCTGGCAGTAGGTCTGTTCACCCCGCTGGCCAGCTATGCGGTGTCAGGCATGCCCGCCCTGACGATTCTGCCGCAGACGCTCGTTGAAATATCTGCCTACGGCCTGGTGGCGGGAATACTGCGCGAGAAGTTCAACCTGCGCATGATATGGGCGTTAATCGGAGCGATGATAGCCGGACGCCTCGCCCTGCTTGCGACAGTATCGTTAATCTACCTGGCTGGCAATATTTACAGCCCGCTGGGGACAGCAAATAGTCCTCTGGCGGTGCTCGGGACAGCGGTCAGCCTGGGCTGGCCGGGCATAGCCATCCAGCTGGCATCCATACCGCTGCTCCTGAAGCTGTTAGAGAAGCTAGCCTTCAAGAGGCAGCCATAGTCGGGCAACCTTTGTTATGTACAAGAAGATTTTCGATGCATTTCTAGCCAGCGGCGACACCCTGCGAGTATATGATGGCGAGCAGTTGGCTTTTTCCTCGACTAAAGACAGGCTGCTGCCTCTGCTGGACTACCTCGGTCAGCAAGCACAGTGCCACAAGGAAGTGGTGCTGATGGACAAGCTGATGGGCAATGCCGCGGCTCTGCTCTCCATAAAAGCCGGTTGCAGGGAAGTTTACAGCCCCTTGGGCAGCCAGCTTGCCGCCAAGACGCTGGATGGCTACGGCGTTAAACATCATCTAGTTGAGGTAGTGCCTCATGTTTTAAATGCCAGCGGCGACGATATGTGCCCCATGGAAAAGCTATCCCTGGGCAAAGGCCCGCAGGAATTTTATGAAGCGGTGATGAGCATCATAAGCAAATCATCACAGAATGGATGAAGATGGAAAAGATAAGGCTGGGCAGGACAGGCCTCATGGCCTCCAGAATAGGCTTCGGCAGCATACCCATCCAGAGGGTGTCCGAAGACGAGGCAATTGCCGTCGTCCGCAGATGCCTGGAACACGACATCAACTTCCTCGATACGGCCAATGTTTACAGCACCAGCGAGGAGCGCATCGGCAAGGCCATCGCAGGCAGGCGCGACGGGCTTATCCTGGCCACTAAGACCACCTCCCGCAATAGCGAAGAGGTAAAGGCACACCTCAATCTCAGCCTGGAGCGCCTGAGGGTTGAAGCGATAGACCTGTATCAGCTACATGATGTCAGCGACCCTGCTGCTGTAGAAGCAATTTTCGCCCCGAATGGGCCATTGGCGATTGTTGAAGAAGCAAAAAAGGCCGGGGTGGTGAAACACATCGGCATATCCACCCATCAGATAGATATCGCTAAAAAACTGGTAACATCCGACCGTTTTGAGACCATAATGTTCCCGCTGAACTTCGTGACCAGCGAGGAAGGAATCGAAATACTATCTCTTGCCAGAAAGCATGATGTCGGCTTTATCGTAATGAAGCCATTAGCCGGAGGAAGGCTAGAGAATGCCTCTCTTGCCTTCAAGTATCTCCTGCAATTTCCGGATGTGGTCATCATCCCGGGCATAGAAAAACCCCAGGAAATAGACGAGATAATTCAGGTGTACAAGGGGCCACAGCAACTAACAGAGGCAGAACAGAAGGAAATGCAGAGAATAAGAGAGGAACTGGGAAGTATTTTCTGCCACCGCTGCGATTACTGCCAGCCCTGCACGGAGGGGATAGCTATATCAACGGCGCTGCAAATGCTCAGCTTCAGGAAGAGCATGCCCCGCTGGAAGTTCTTCACGGGATTCCTCGTTGATGTCATGGCAAAGGCCCTGGATTGCAGCAAATGCGGGGAATGCGAGGAGAGATGCCCTTATAACCTGCCTGTTATGGCCATGATAGAGGAATACGGCAACCTTTATCTCAGGGAGAAAAGGGAGTACGAAGAAGAGCTATCGGCGAATAAATGAACGATTTTATCCGGTACTTTTTACTAGAGACAAACAGCACCTTAACGATTAAATACTAGAGCGATAGCTTGGAGTTATTAGTTACAATTCATCCGGTTTTTCAACGGGACTGCTTTCCGAGGCCAAACCAGCGATAAACTCCCTTGCTAATTTCAGCTTTTCATGTTCAAACATATGCTGGTCTTTTAACGTTACAATCCAGTCAAAAATCTCTTGTGCTATAACATCGGGCATTGTAACGTGCACCTGTGGATCTCTATCGAATTTAAATAAATCCTCTGCAACCTTATCGATATGCTCAATTGAAGTTTTTTGATTGAATTCCTTGGCAACTTTGATTGCTAGAGAAACATAATCTGTATCTGTGGATTGCTTGCGTGGCGCCCTCTCTAACTTAACGGGCGGTTTATTTACAGCATCTAACTTTACAGGTGGTACATTTGCATTTACCTGAACGGGTGGTTGATTTGAATAATCTACCCGAAAAGGCGGTTCAAATGGCGCTTGTGTTTCCACATCCTGGTGCTTTTTATGCACCAATTTCGTCCTGCGAATTATTCTTCTCACCCTGCGCATAGTATAGCCTTAGAAATCAAGTATTCGAGCTTTTACCTGAGACCATATATTAAGATTTAGAATGAAAAAAGCGCATAAAATTTTATTCTAAAAGTATAAACAAAATGAAAACGTATGTAACCTATATAATTTACCGTTTCTCCAGAGAAAGCCGAACATAAACTCACTTAAACAGCTGCGTTTGCTCTTTGTGCTTGATTAGCGGCACGGCAAAAATTCAGCGGGCGTAGACTACATATTGAATCCACGCCCGCTGTGACCAACGAGTTCTCTCCCGTTCAGCCGATAGTTATACGGGTATTATCCGCATCTCGTGGTGCATCTTGTTGAGTATCTCAAGGCCATTTTCCGTCAGCAGACAATCGCACTCTGTCTGGTAACAACCGTACTCAAAGTTGATGCCTGGCTCAACGGTGAATATCATGCCCGGCTTGAGCACGGTATTATCGTAAGCAGCAATGTGCGGCGGCTCGGTAACAACGCCACCCCAGCCCAGGCCGTGTCCGATCCTGCCACCACCCCAGTTGATGTCTTTGTTGTAGTTGTAGCCCAGCTTCTCCCACTCAGCCTGGTTCAGAGCATCAACATCACTGGCCTTCATCCCCGGGCGCACTTTATCAATGACCCTCTTGGTCAACTCCCAAATCATCTGCAGCGCTTTCTTCTGCTTGTCCGAAGGAGGACCTACCGTTCCCGTACAGCAAAAGTCGCTGGCATAGCCCTGATAGAGGCACCCTCCGTCTATCCATACCTGGTCGCCCTTCTTGATGCGGCGGGTGGTAGGGCCACCGCCGATGGAGCCATAGTTTTCCGGGCCGGAATTAATGATGCCGAAGCCAGTGCTTCCTCCCAAAAGCGCCTGGATTGCTATGAACTTCTCGATTATTTCAACCTCGCTCATGCCTTCATGAAGGCTGGGGTAAAGGTCATCATAAGCCCTGACGGTCAATTCGCATGCCTTGCGATTGCGCTCTATCTCCGCCGGGGACTTTATCATGCGTATCTCCCAGAAAAGGTCAGAGGCATCCACAAACTCCACCTTGGGCAAAGCCGCTTTCAAGTTTGTCCAGTCTTTTACCGACATCCCCATCCTCACCTCATAGTCCAGCTCCACACCAATGCGCCCTTCCGTCATCCCCTTTTCCTCCATGCCCTCAACTACCATATCAATCGGCACGCCAAGCATGGTCTTATAAATGCGCACATCTTTAAACCAGATTTCTCTCACCGTGTTCCAGGAAGGGAACAGCTGGCTGAACGCTACCGGGTCGCCCTTTTGAGGGAGCAACATGACCTGTGGACGGGAATAGGAGAAATCCCGATGGCCTCCGCTGAAATAGGCATAATTCATGCCTTCGGAGATTAACAGGCCCTTAAGCCCTTTCTTCGCCATCAGGTCGCGCGCCTTGTTGCACCGATTTTCATATTCGGTAACAGGAAAACTCATATATGCCTGGTCACCCATGATAGAACCTCCTTATCTAAATATTTTTTTCCAACCAATTAGAGGCTTTTAGTGCCTCTTCTCGTATTTCCAGGTGGGTACCATGTAAGGCACTTTCGTCCGCTCTGGCAATTTTATCTTGCTGGTGGTTACTACCGGCTTCGTCTCCAGGCTGAGCTTGCCAGCTTTATTGCTGACTATTATGTTCTTCAGCCATTCCTTGTTGTCGGTCTCCGGCAGGTCGCGACGGTACATGGCACCGCGACTCTCCTTCCTAGTCGAAGAAGCGCGCGATACAACCTCCATCACCAGCAGCAGCGCCTCGTTCTCAAGCGCCGTTACCCACTCGCGGTTGTATATCTTGCCCTTGTTCTTCACCACCATGTTGGGCAACTCATCCTTCTTCATCTTCTCCGCTTCAGCTATGCACTCGTCGAGCCAGTCCTGC
>CAYWUK010000149.1:0-4684 GCA_964461475.1 uncultured Dehalococcoidaceae bacterium | reverse complement strand
CCTATCGGCAGCTTGTGCCTTGATCTGAGCTATATCAGCGGCCTGGAAAGCAGTGGCGGCTGCCTTTTTGGCCTTCCTCCCGGCCTGCTCAGTCTTCACAGCCAGGTCCGCCGTTATCTCCTTGGCTAACTCAGATTTAGCCGCTCTAGCCTCTTTGACAGCTTCGTCAGACTGCTTGCCAGCGGCGCTTGCCGCTTCCACGGCTTCCTTTACCCCTTGCGTAGCCAACCTGGCTACTGCTTCGGCCCTGGCAGCGGCCTCTTCGGCTGCCCTCATGGCAGCGGCTGCTGCTTCCCTGGCGGCAAGGTCTACTTCTTCAGCTTTTCTAGTGGCCTCTTCAGCAGCATATTGGGCGCCTCTAGCCGTTTCCTCAGCTCTTGCCGCCGCTTCTTCAGCCCTTTCTGCTGCCTCTCTAGCAGCTCTGGTGGCCGCCTCCCCAGCACCTTCAGCCCGCCTTACTGCTTCAGTTGCTGCCTCATCAGCCGACTTTGCCGCTGCTTCAGCGGCTTCCCTAGCTGCTTCGCCTGCATCCTCAGCTTTGCGCGCCGCTTCCTCGGCAGCCATCGTAGCAGCCTCGCCAGCTTCTTTGGCCAACCTGGCAGCTTCTTCGGCCTTTCCGGCCGCCCCGTCTGCTGCTTCCTCAGCCAATCTTGCCGCTGCCTCGGCGGCGGCTCTGGCGGCAGCACTCGCCTCCTCAGCCCGCATGGCTGCCTCATCGGCGGCTTTCTTAAATGCGACAACAGCCGCTTTGGCCCCTTTGTCTGCCTCCTCGGCTTTTCTGACCGCTTCCTCAGCGGCCGCCCTGGCGACGGCGGCAGTTTCCTCAGCCTTGGCTGCTGCCTCAGCAGCAGCGCGAGTAGCAGCCTCGGCAGCCTTTTCTCCTGCCTGACGTGCCTCTTCAGCCCGCTTCTCTGCCTCTCCCGATGCCCTGGTAGCTGCCCCGGCAGCCTGTTTGGCTGCTTTAGCCGCTTCCTCTGCCCTGCGCGCCGCCTCTGCCGCCGCCCTGATATTATCATCCATCTCATCAAGAATCTGGGGAAGCGGCTTGCTCATTATTTTCGGGCGCTCTGACGGCCCCTGTTCTCCGGATGTCCCAGCATCTTTGCTAACCATTTTACCCTCCTCCGCTACGGTAACGCCTATTTTTCAGCCAGATTTCCCCGCCGCTCCAGCAGCCAAACAGCTATTTCTCTTGCCTCGTCAGAGTTCAACACTCTCTCCCTCTCCCCAACAGACCTGCCCCCCACCAGGGCCTGGGTGCTTAACGCGTACTTGCTGCCCCTCCAGGGATACTCGGTGCTAAACTCCACCACCGCCAGCTGGCCGCCGTTGACCTGCGGCAACCGATAGCTCAACGATTCACTTGGCGAGAGCTGTTCTATCTGGCTTATGATTTCCTTTTGCGTGAGCCTTTTCGCCTTATGCTGTACCATTTTCCTCCTTTCCAAGTCACCACTTGAATTACTCCCCCGCGGCATGACCTGCATTTAACGTCAATTTAAGCCATATTCGGCTTTTGAACTACCACTCACGCACAGCTACAATTACAATGAAAACCAATAAATAATCATTCCCTGTCTTGCCAAATCAAGCCAGCATCGCTGCGGGCCCCCTTGTAATCTCCCGTATCGCATACAATATTGAATATATATTCATGAATTATCTAGCATGAATATTATCACCATTAGACCTAATTGTCAATATCTTAAACGAACTATTTTTGACATTTTAAAAAGGATTTCTGCACTGCGGCGACAAGCTGAACAAGTCAACGCAAGCAATTGGTGAAGAAGGCAGCCGGTAACCTCGTTTAAGGTTTAGCATGAAGTTTTTCTTCCTGTGCAGAAAGATGATATTATCAAATATATGAGGTTAACAAAATATATTTGGACTCTGCAGGGTAGATAAGAGCAACTTATGGCAAGTTTACCTGTCCCTATAACCGATTTGACCGTTGCCCGCCTTGAAAGCCTTGTGAAATCGCTGGGCGAGCCTCGCTACAGGGCAAAACAGCTCCGGCAATGGATTTACCAGAGGGCGGCATTTTCCTTTGACGAGATGAGCAACCTGCCGCATGCCTTCCGCCGGAGATTGGCAGAGGAGGTCTGCCTGCACAGCCTGACGCCCACACACAAAGCTGTGGGACGCGATGGCACAGTCAAGATGCTCTTCACCCTCGGCGACGGCAAGACAATAGAGTCAACGCTGATGCGTTACTCCAGAGGCAGGGGTGGGCCACGCTACACCGTTTGCCTTTCCACACAGGTCGGCTGTGCCGTCGGCTGCCCTTTCTGCGCCACCGGGCAGCAGGGATTCGAGCGCAACCTCACTCCGGGGGAAATGGTTGACCAGGTTTTGTACTTTTCACACCTTCTCCGCGAACAGAGCGACGCAGGAAAGGGCAAAGCGGGCCGAACAGCGAGTCCCATCACCAATGTGGTCTTCATGGGCATGGGCGAGCCACTGGCTAACTACGATGCTCTGTGCCAGGCCGTTGAAACATTGAATTCGCCCGATGCCTTCGGGCTCGGTGCGCGCAATATGGTAATCTCCACGACGGGACTGGTGCCACAGATAAAACGCCTGCAACAGGAGAAGCTCCAGGTGGGGCTGGCCATCTCACTTCATGCCAGCGAAAACGCACTGCGGGACAAACTTGTGCCAATAAACAGGAGATACCCCATTGAACAGCTCATCCCGGCCTGCCGCGAATATTTTGAAGCTACAGGGCGCCGCATCAGCTTTGAGTACGTCCTCTTCGCCGGCATTAACGATTCCGCCCCACACGCGCGCTCACTGGCCCGCCTGCTCAAGGGGCTGAACTGCCACGTTAATCTCATCCCGGCCAACCACACCGACGACCAGACTTTCCGGCCACCGTCAAGGCAGGCTATCCTCGTCTTTGAACGCGAGCTTACAGGGCTGAACATCGCCTGCACCCTGCGCGAGCCAAGAGGACTGGATATAGATGCCGGCTGCGGTCAGCTCCGCAGTCGTTTCCTGAAGAAAAACCATCCCTAAAGTGACCGTTAACACGGCCGTCGCCTTGCGCTATCTACCCATCGGGCAAATCCGCATGCACTCGTTACACCCGCCGGAGCCGCTGCGGAAAAGGTTACAGGCGGACTTGTTGAAGGAGTAAGGCTCGCCGCTTTTCGGCTCGGATATGGCACCAGCGGGACAAATGCCGACGCAAATTCCGCAGTTCTGGCAATTGGTGACCATATCGCATCTTGTTGGCTCAAATTCCACGTCGGTGAGGCAACAGGCAAAGCGCATCCTCGGCCCGAAAGTGGGGGACATGAGAAGGCTATGCCAGCCGAATTTGCCCAGGCCAGCGACCTCGCCGGCGTGCTTGTAGGAGAATGGCGCCATCAGAAACCTGGTATCGTAAGGGAATCCCTTCGAAGGCAGCGGCATGGCTTTCATCCCATTCTTGCGGACGGCCTTGGCCAAATCGTAGGCTGCCTTGGTCAGGCGTCCGGCAAGAAAATCGTTGTGCAGGGTAAACAAGTCCCCTAACTCAGCTGGCCCCTTGGTATGTTCCGGCGAGGTAAGGTCAAGGAATTCAGTATAAATCTCCTCGGCGAGCACCACCACCGAACGCGCCTGCGGCAGTAATCTGAGGGCGCCTTCCTCAAGCCTGGTCCCCTTCCATTCCGCCAGGCTGGCAACGCCTATGGCGCTGACATCCAGGTTGGGCACCAAATCCCGCGGCGTGATGCCTTTCTGCACGGACTTCTGTTCAACAGCCATTGTGAATCTCCTCAAACTTGAGTGGTAGAGCTATACGTTCATTTTAAATAAGCCTACAGCTATTGTCAATAAAGTGGGATAATCAAAATTAACTAACGGTATATTTGTTAGCACGCCTGAGGGTGCATTGACGGTGTTCATTTGCCTATGATATAAAGAAAATGCAGGATACAATCAGCGGAGGCTAATGTGAAACTCACCAGAGAAGAACAGGAGATGCTGAGCGGAAAGCGCGGCAATGTAATACAAAAAGCGATGGAGCTTCTGGTCGCCGTAGGCGAATGCTACGGGGCGGAAAGCATGGTGCCCGTTGCCTCAGCCCATCTGCCCGGCTGCGGCACGGTGGTGCTCGGGGAGGCCGGCGTGCATTACATCAACGAGATTGCTGCGGGCGGCGGCAAATTCATCATACCCACCACAACCAATCCATCCTCTATTGAGCCCTGGGCATGGCGTGAGATGGGCTTCAGCGAAGAGAACTACCGCGCGCAAACGGCTCTATCGGAGGTCATCTCCGGGATGGGCGCTTATCTGTGCAACTCCTGCACCCCCTATCTTGTGGGAAATCTGCCGCGAAAGGGACAGCACATCGCCTGGGGTGAAAGCTCAGCCATATGCTTCTCTAACGCCGTGATAGGCAGCCGCACCAACCGTGAAGGAGGGCCGAGCGGGATTGCCGCCGCGCTCACGGGCAGGACGCCGGCCTGGGGCCTCCACCTGGACGAGAACCGCTACGGCACGCTCAAGATAAAGGTCGGCCTTGAGCTAAATGGAGACACGGACTACGCCACCCTGGGCTTCTTCGTAGGCAGGATTGCCCAGGATAGAGTCCCTATATTCACCGGCATCCCGCCATCAGTGACAAGCTTAGAACTACAAAGCCTCGGCGCGGGCATGGCCACCTCGGGGAGCGTGGCCCATTACCACG
>CAYWUK010000148.1:0-4742 GCA_964461475.1 uncultured Dehalococcoidaceae bacterium | reverse complement strand
ATTTACGAGGTGCATGCCGTCAGTTACGTAGACTTTATGCGCAATTTACCCTGGGGCCCCGTTTACTATCCCTACATTAAGAGAAGTAATCTGGAGGTATGCAGGAGGAGCAGCCGCGTAATAACGCTCACACAGTCGCTCAAAGAATGGGTGAGCCGCTTTTACCATGTCCCGCTGGAAAAGATAACCGTCGTCCCCAATGGTGTGGATACTACTGTGTTCTCTCCCGACGAAGGGCATGTGGCGAAGGCGGCGCAGTTGAGGGAGAGCTTGAACATAGATGGCAAGGTGGTGCTATACGCTGGCTTCATGGACAGTATCAATGGCATATCGGCATTGGCCCAGATTATACCCCGGATAATCAAGGATAGACCTGATATTAGTTTTGTGTTCATCGGCTCCGGGCCGGAAGAGGCAAAACTAAAGTCTCTGGCGCAGGAATATCCCCGCAATGTGGCATTATTGGCTAAAGTGCCTTACTTTGAGATGCCGGCCTATTATCAGATGTGCGATCTCTTTATCGTTCCTCGTCCCTCCACGGTCTCCACGGAGACGTTGACCCCGTTAAAACTGCTTGAGGCGATGGCCATGGGGAAGCCTGTCCTGGGGAGCGACGTTGGCGGGATTGCTGAAGCGATTACTGACGGAAAGAACGGGTTTTTGTTTGAGAAGGGAAACCCGGAGCATTTGCGCGAGAGGCTGCTGGAGACGCTGGATGCTGATAATGCAGGCATTGGCCGCGAGGCAAGAAATGCTGTGATTGAGAATTATAACTGGGACAGGTCAGCCGCGATTTTGCAGCGGGTGTATGAGGAAGTTTTATGGAAATAGTTCTGGTGGCAGGAGCCAGGCCAAATTTTATGAAGGTTGCTCCCATAATGGAGGCGATAAAGCAGCACAATGCGGCCGCTCCGACTAAAAAGGAGCACATTGAACCAGTGCTGGTTCATACCGGCCAGCACTATGACTATGAGATGTCCCAGATTTTCTTCAAAGACCTGGAATTGCCCCAGCCTGATTTTCACCTTGGCGTGGGCTCCGGCAGCCATGCTGAACAGACGGGGAAGGTGATGGTGGAGATGGAAAAGGTGCTGCTGGCAAGGAGGCCGGGACTTGTATCAGTGGTCGGGGATGTCAACTCCACCCTCGGCGCTGCCCTGACGGCGGCCAAGATGCATATTAGAGTGGCCCATGTTGAGGCTGGCCTTCGCTCTTATGACAGAAGCATGCCAGAAGAGATAAACCGCAGGCTGACCGACCTTATCGCTGATTATCTGTTCACCCCCTCCCCCGATGCCGGCGAGAACCTGCGCAGGGAAGGGATATCTGAGGGAAAGATATTCTTCGTGGGCAACGTGATGGTGGACAGCCTCCTCCACAATCGCGAGAAAGCTCAAGGGTCCGATATCTTGCTCCGGCTTGGCCTGAGCAAGGGTAAGTATGCTGTCCTTACCCTGCACCGACCCAGCAATGTGGACAGCGCCGGCAGCTTAACTGGCATTACAAAGGCGCTGGAGGTGATTGGCAGGGAAGTCCCTGTGGTGTTCCCCGTCCATGTTCGCACCCGAAAAAACATTGACCGGCTCGGGCTGGGCCAGCGATTCGAGGAATTAAGTTCGAAAAGGGGCTTAATCGTCATAGATCCTTTGGGCTACCTGGATTTCCTCTGCCTGATGATGAATGCCTGGTTTGTGATGACAGATTCCGGAGGAATACAGGAAGAGGCCACGGTATTGGACGTCCCTTGCCTTACCCTGAGGGGCAACACGGAAAGGCCAATAACCATAAACCAGGGCACTAACATTCTGGTGGGCAATGATGCCGAAAAGATTGTAGCTGAGGTTTTTAAAATCCTCGGGGGGCAGGGTAAAAGGGGGAAATGCCCTGAACTCTGGGACGGCATGGCGGCTGATAGGATTGTCAGCATCCTGGCAAAACAATAATTATTGATTAGCAAATATTGTTCTGTTGTAATACAATCGGCGTAAAGGATGCGCTGAAAGGAAGCGAAAACTTGGTTCTGAAGGCTAAGAAGTCAGATGATACTAGGAAAATTGATTAGCTTATTGCCCTATCCTGCGGCGCAAGGGCTGAGACGCATCTACGGAACTTTTCCCCCTGTCATTCGTTACGGGAAGGTGTTCAGAGATACTTATGCCTTCCTTCAGGAATCTCAGTGGTGGAGCCGGGAGAAGCTGGAAGAATACCAGATGCAGCAACTGAGCAGGCTCTTACGGCATGCCTATGAAAATGTGCCCTATTACCGCAGGGTATTTGATGAAAGGGGCTTGAAACCAGCGGACGTCCAGGACTTTGCTGACCTTAGAAAGCTGCCATATTTGACCAAGGACACATTCAAATCACACTCTAGCGAATTGATAGCGACCAACGTTAGACTTAATAATTTGCCCGTGAGCCACACCAGTGGCACTACAGGCAAGCCACTCCAGTTTTACGAGGGACGTGCTGTCAGTCAGAAGGAATTTGCCTCTATCTGCCACCAGTGGTCTCGCGTGGGTTATAAGCCGGGGGATGCGCGTGTAGATATGCGAGGTGCTATTAATAGGATAAATCCTGCCTATTATGATGCAGCCGCCAAAATCTTACGTCTTTCCCCTCGTGTGGATGATAAGGAAACCGCACTTTATTACTTGGAGCAGATGAAATCGGTTGGGGCAGGGTTTCTGCATGGATATCCTGGAACTATCGCCGCATTTGCTTATATGCTAAAGAAATGCGGACTCATAGTGCCATTCAAACTTAAAGCAGTCCTTTTTGCATCCGAGAATGTTTACAAATGGGAAAGAGAAATTGCTGGCGAGGTATTCAACTGTCGGGTTTTTAGCCATTACGGCATGGCAGAAAAGGCCGTTTTAGCTGGCGAATGTGAGTACAGTCACCAATACCATTGCCTTCCTCAATATGGCATAACTGAGATTGACCCCGATACACACGAAATTATTGCGACAGGATTCCTCAATCATATTACTCCTTTTATCCGTTATCGGACTACTGACATTGCTTCAATGCCAATTTCGTTAAAGTGCGAGCGCTGTGGAAGGTTCTACTTTCCCGTATTTGAGAAAGTTGAAGGAAGATTAGAGGACTTTATCGTAACACCTAAAGGAACTTTAATCGCACCTGCCATAATTACTCACCCCTTTAAAGATTTGAAGACTATTAAAAATACTCAGTTAGTTCAAAAAACTCCCGACCATATTGTTTTAAAGGCTGTCCCCTGGGACAACGGCACTTATGAGGCATTCAGGGCTGAACTGGAGGAGCTTTGCAGGGATTTACAGGCCATCCTGGAGCCCAGCATGAATATTGAACCTGAGATAGTAGAGCGAATTGAACAATCCGATACTGCCAAATTTAGATGGATAATATCTGAGGTTGTAAAAGATCTGCTTGAGGAAGGGTACAAAGGCTAAATGAAAAGTCCGGAGGAAATTATCTCCGACCTGAACGTCTCGGTGTATCACGACGCTAAGGCGGAATATCCTGATGTGCCGCCGTATAGCCCGGGCATCGGCTATCCCGAATATCCCCTTCGCGATGTGAGCCAGAAGGGGAACCGCGTTTACGATGCGGCGAGGAAGGCCATGATGCTGTTGGGCATGGACAGGGATAATTTTGATACGGCTCGCTGGGACCCCCTTGGGCAAATAATTAACCCCGGCGATACTGTGGTCGTTAAGCCCAATTTCGTCCTGAGCAGGCACGGCGCCGGGGGCGACCTGTTCAGCATAATTACACACCCCTCGGTTATCAGGGCCATGGTTGACTATGCTTATATCGCCCTCCAGGGCAAGGGGAAAATCATCGTCGCGGATGCCCCCCAGATGGACTGCAATTTTGCTGAGCTGCTGGGAAATACCGGGCTTGAATCCATCGTGGAGCTATATAAGAGGGAGCTCGACTTCAATGTGGTAATCCTTGACCTGAGGGATTTCTGGCTGGATACGGCGGGCGGCGCGCGTTCTTCCAACAGGCACAGGCTGCCCGGCGACCCGCTGGGGGGCGTGCTGGTTAATCTGGGCAGGGAGAGCTTGTTCAGCGGCGTTAGCAACAGCCGGAGGTTCTATGGGGCGGACTACAACCGGGAGGAAACTATCAGGCACCATCACGGCGATACTCAGGAATATTTGATTTCCAAAACTATCTTATCTGCCGATGTTGTCATATCGGTCCCGAAGTTGAAGGTGCACAAGAAGGTGGGCGTAACTCTAAACGCAAAGGGTCTGGTAGGGACTTGTGTCAATAAGAATTATCTGGTTCACTATGCATTGGGCACTCCCCCGGAAGGGGGCGACCAGTTCCCCGATGGAGTCCTCGCTGGCAGGGAGGCGGCAACTGTCAAGCTGCAGCGATGGGCATATGATAAGTTCTTGGCTAAGAAGAACCCGGTGGCTGACTTTTGCTACGATGTGGCGGCGAGGATGGGCCGGCTTGTGCTGAAGCCTTTGGGTTTTGGGATTTCACAAGATAAGTCCATCCTGGATGCGGGCAACTGGTATGGCAATGATTCGGCGTGGAGGATGGCGGCGGATTTATTAAGGATCTTCATATATGCCGATGCCGAGGGCAGATTGCAGGATAAGCCGGCGCGCCGTATGTTTTGCCTTGTTGATGGGGTAATCGGTGGTGAAGGAAATGGACCGTTGCTCCCGGATGGAAAGAGGTGTGGCTTAATCATAGCCGGATTTAACCCCGCTGCCGTTGACTTGGTTTGCGCCAGG
>CAYWUK010000147.1:0-4763 GCA_964461475.1 uncultured Dehalococcoidaceae bacterium | reverse complement strand
GGATACCGACTGGTTCTACCGCAGGCCATCCCGCCTGGCTTATAACGTATTCAGCGTTTCAATAGGTCGCCTCTTTGGCGCCATAGAGAGGCTGTCCCTCGGCCTGGTGCGCTACGTGGTCAGGTTGAGCGCAAATCCTCCGGGGTATTTCTTTGAAGTATTGAGGTCGGCCGGGCGTGTCTTGTTGCATGGCGAGCTGCCGACGGAGGAAACCCCTGCTTACAGCCCTGACCGCTACCGCATCTCCCTGGGGATAATGGTGCTTGTGGTGCTGATATGCCTAGTTATCCTTCTTGCCTGGAATGCTTTTAGATAGGCTTTATTATGGGGATGGCGGCGTGGTGGGGGACGGCTATTCCTTGGTGTTTGCTTTAGCCTCTTGCTCCCTGAACCACCGTTTTATCTCGTCCAGGGCGGGCGGTGAAACGTAGAATACCTGTATATCCGCAGAGAACTGGACCTGGTGGCCTTCTCTCATCAGCAAAATCCCTATTTCATCTGGCTTGAGCGTGCTGTCTATCTGCTTGGCGATATTTTCGTTCCTCTTCTTGCCAGCGTCAATAAAAGACTGATAGACCGTGGTGAGCACTTTTTGGTTCTGCAACCCGATTGCCAGGCATCTATTCCAGTCCATGAATTCGGTCAAAAGCTCGCTCTCTTCAATCGTCTCCAGCTGGGCGCCTTTGTCCAGGCTGGCTTTGACAATTTGGTAGCTCTGGCCGTTCAGCCCCTGTATCGCTTTGCTCCCCTCCTCGCCGCCTGTCGGTATCAGCTCGTGGTAAATCCTGTCAATCCTGCCCAGTTTCGCCTCCAAATCGCCGATTTGCTTCTTCACCTGCTCCCAGTATTCTTCGTATTTTTGTTGGTACTCCTGCGGCGACTCTTCAGCGCTGTAAATCATTGGGACGAAATAAAGCTTTCTACCCCCTTTGAATTCATCTACTGCGGGCTTTTCTATTTTTCCCAGCTCTTCGGACATTGTAATTTCCTTATAATTAATGAATGCTGCTGTTGTTTCCTAGCGCATCTTTTTTTCGCATTTGCGGCAGACTATCAGGGGCGGGAAGAATCTGGTGACCATCATCATCTCATCAACTGGTTTTGGTTGGTCGCAAACTCTGCACCTGAAGGTAGTTTCCTTGCTTTCCTGGGTCTCTGGTTTTTTGCTCTCCGAACTTTTTCGCGTGGCCATGAATACTCCTTCTATTTACTATCGTAACCTCCAGACGCTCATCTCTGGATGATGGACTGTCCTCAGATTTAAGAGGAAAAGACGGGGAATAATTTTTAAGATGCCTGCATCTATTATAGCATGAGGTCAGGCCATGTTGAAACTCAGGTATGTGCCGATGATGAATAGCGCTATCAGGGAGCAATTCCACCAGCTCAGCCTGTGGAACCTCTCAGGCTTGAAGCGCAGCGCGGCGATGAATACCAGCGTCATCAGTATTACGGCGACTGCACTGACGATGTTCCCCTCAGATACTGCTGCCAGGATAGGGCCTTTGCGGTAAATAAGGTCGTCCAGGGGGATTATAGTCAAATTAAAGAGGTTGCTGCCTATCAGGTTGGCGATGGCCAGGTCTTTTGCTCCCATCCTCATCGCCGAGAAGGAGACGGTAATTTCGGGCAGGGTGGTGGTGAAAGCAAGCAGCAGGCTTCCCACAAAGCTCTTTCCCCATCCTGTGCTTAGGGCGATTTCGTCCCCGATTGTAGCCAGCCATATCCCTGCGCCAATGATGAAAACTGCCGAAATGGAGAAGTAGAGGCAGGCCTTGACTGTGGACTCTTCTTCGTAGTAAAGCTTGACCTCCTGGCTGGAGAGCTGGCGCTGGTCAAAGAGGAATATTTTTCTCACCGAGAAGACATACAATAGGATTATAACCGGGGTATACCAGCCTATCCAGCCTATGGCCATGGGATAAACACTGCTTATTATTATGGAAATGGCGACCACAGCCATCATCACCAGGCTGAACCATGCGGTAAGCCGGTGGGTAGGGCTGGCTGTGTCCAGGAGGGAGCTGTTTTTATGGGCGATGTCTAGCAGCGCCAGGTTAAACAGGTTGAAGGCATTGGCGCCGATGAGGTTTCCTACTGTCAGGTCGGGGGCGTTCACCAGGGTCACCGCACTGATGCCTGTGAAAAGCTCGGGCAGCGATGTGATGAAGGCAATGAGGATGAGTCCTATCCATACGCCGCCGAGCCCGCTTTTTTCGGCGATGATATCTCCGTGTTTAGCTACATTCTTCCCCGCGATGTATATTACCAGTATGCATACGATAAATTTAATCCAGACCAAGCTGTGCTCCATGTCAATCAAAGTCGTGTTACCATTATAATAGAACCGAATTCACTTTTAAAAGGCCTTCTCCCATAATGGTTGTTCTGCTATAATAACTTGGGCAATAAAGCAATGGCCCTTAAGGCGGTGAGTCTGCTTCGGCCGCAGGTTATCGCTTATTTTTATCATTGTGGTATTATAAGGTAAAGGCTTGTGAGCTATGAGCCCCTGTAGCTCAGGTGGATAGAGCACCAGCCTCCGAAGCTGGGTGCGAGCGTTCAAGTCGCTCCAGGGGCGCTTTTGGTGGCGATTGGAGAAAACGCAGGTTGCTGAACAAAAAAGGGTTGATTGAAATAAGGTGGCACGGGCGGGGCGGGCAGGGTGGCGTAACCTCTGCCGAGCTGGTAGCACAGGCGGCGATAAGCGAAGATAAATATGCTCAGGCGTTCCCCAGTTTTGGCCCGGAGAGGAGGGGGGCGCCTGTCCTTGCTTTTGTGAGGATAGATAGCGAGAGCCCCATTAAGATAAGGGCGGGAGTGACCCATCCGGATGTGGTGGTGGTGCTTGACCCGAGCCTGCTGAGCATCATGGATGTCGCTTCCGGGCTCAAGGACGGTGGTATAGTTATTATCAATACCCGGAAATCGGCTGCGGAGGTCAGGACTGAGCATGGCATAAAGGGAAGGCTGGCCACAGTTGACGCCACCAAAATCGCCAGGGAATCCCTGGGTGTGCCCATCGTCAATACCACCATGACTGGCGCCATGATAAAGGCCACCGGCGTCATCAAGCTGGAGTCCATGAAGCAGCCGGTGGAAAAACGCTTCGGCAGGCTGGCGGAGCGGAACATCAAGGCCATGGAGAGGGCTTACCAGGAAACGCTGGTGGAGGAATAGTGGAGAATGACCAAGTCAGAAGGTGAATTGACCTGGAAAGACCTGGATATAGGCGGCATTGTAACTGAGCCCGGAAATGCCTGCCAGTATGAGACCGGGGCCTGGCGCTCGCAGCGGCCAACCTATGATTTTCGCAAGTGTATCAAGTGTGCCCTTTGCCAGATATTCTGTCCGGAAGGGTGCATTCATCAAAATAAAGAAGGCCATTTTGAAGCCGATATGTACTACTGCAAGGGATGCGGCATCTGCGCCCGCGAGTGCTGGCCCAGGGTGATAACGATGGTGGAGGAGCAGGAATAATGGCGAAGAGGGTAGGGAAAGAGGTATCTATAGCCATTGGCGATGTCGTCAAGATGGCTAATGCCGACGTGATAGCGGCTTATCCCATTACCCCGCAGACTCACATTGTGGAGCACCTGGCCGAGCTGGTGGCCAATGGCGAGCTTGATGCTGCCTTTATTCCGGTTGAATCCGAGCACTCGGCGATGAGCGCCTGCCTGGGCTCCGCAGCCATCGGCGCCCGGACGTTCACCGCCACCGCCGGGCAGGGGCTGGAGCTGATGCATGAGGTATTATACGTCGCCTCTTCCATGAGGCTGCCGATAGTTACGACGGTGGCCAACCGCGCCATATCGGCGCCGTTGAGCGTCTGGGGAGACCACTCCGACGCCATGGCAGTGAGGGACACGGGCTGGATACAGATGTTCGTTGAGAACGGGCAGGAGACCATTGATAACGTCATCTGCTCCTTCCGCATCGCTGAGGATAAGCGGGTCTTGTTGCCGGTAATGATTCACGTGGACGGATTTCACCTCACTCACATGATTGAGCCTATGATACTCCCCGACCAGGAAGAGGTGGATAGGTTCCTTCCCCCCAACCAGTACCCCCTGCCGCTTGACCCGGACAAGCCGGTAACCATGGGGGATTTCGGCCCTCCCATCATATATCCGGAGGCAAAGTGGGCGCAGGAGGTAAACCTGAGGGCGTCCAAGGAAGTAATACTCGAGTGCTGGAAGGAGTTCGGCGCAGCCTTCGGCCGGAACTATTTGCCGGTGGAGAAATATCATGCCGAAGGCGCTAAGGTGCTCCTGCTGACCATGGGCAGCTACAGCGAAACAGCAGCAGTAGCTTTGGACCAGTTGAGGGAGCAGGGCAAGGACATCGGCCAGATAAAGCTGCGCCTGTGGCGGCCTTTCCCCTTTGAGGAATTTCGCGAGGCGGTTAAAGGGGCTGATGTGCTCATCGTGCTGGACAGGGCGCTTTCCTTCGGCGGGCCGGGTGGCCCGGTCTGCTCGGAGCTTAAAGCGGCCTTATACCATGAGGTTAAAAAGCCGAAGATAGTGAGCTTCGTCGGCGGGCTGGGTGGCCGGGATATCACCGTGGAAGAATTCATAGATATGGTCAATAAGGGCATAGAGATTGCTGAAAAGGGCAGCGAAAATGAGTTTGAGATATTCGGGGTGAGGGAATAATGGAAAAATTTGCCGTTTATGTCCCCCGCCTTGTACCCGGGAAGGACAATTTCGCCCCGGGCCATCGCGCCTGCATCGGCTGTGGCGAGGCCCTGGCGGTTCGCCGAG
>CAYWUK010000146.1:0-4772 GCA_964461475.1 uncultured Dehalococcoidaceae bacterium | reverse complement strand
GCTCAGCACCGCCTTTACGCCGGGCAACTTCTCCGCCCGGCTGGTATCAACTCTCAATACGCGGGCATGGGCATGGGGGCTCCTCAGTATCTTGCCATGCAACATGCCGGGCAACTCTATATCTCCCGTGAATAATGCGCGCCCGGTCACTTTGTCCGGCCCGTCCTTTAACGGGAGCCTTTTGCCAACTACGTTGAACTCTGTCATACCCAAAACCTCATCAAGCGCCTGCTTCAGGTTGCTTCCGCAGTTTTTTTGCCGCCATTAATACCGCCTCAACAATTTTGACATAGCCGGTACAGCGGCAGAGATTTCCAGATAATGCTTCTCTCACCTCTCCCTCCGTAGGGTTGGGATTTACGTCCAGCAATGCCTTGGCGGTTAGAACCATCCCGGGGGTGCAGAAACCGCACTGCACAGCGCCATATTCAACAAAGGCTTCTTGGATGGGGTGAAGCTTGCCTGGCCTGCCCAGCCCTTCAATGGTTAATAGCTCCCTGTTCATGGCGGACATCGCCGGCGTGATGCAGGAATTAACCGCTTCTCCATCAAGCAGCACGGTGCAGGCGCCGCATTCACCTCTGCCGCATGACTCTTTTGTCCCGATAAGATGAAGCGTCCCTCTTAAAACATCAATGAGCATCACCGAAGGCTCAATGGCTACCTCTACATCCTCTCCATTGAGCTTCATCGTCAGTAAACACTTGGCCACTATTTCGTACCTCCGCGCCTGGTTGGCATTGGGCCAGCTATTTTTTAATTTTCTGCACTGCCTGCTCAATAGCCCTGCGCACCAGGACTCTGACCATTTCCTTGCGGTATTCCGCCGAGCCTCGCAGGGCGCTATCCCTCGGCTGCGCCTCGTCTTCGGCTATTTCCGCCGCGGCTTCAATGGCTTCCGGGCTAACGCTCTTCCCGAACAGCGCTGCCTCCGCCTTCCGGGAGCGGAGCGGCATTGGCGCCACCGGGGCTATCGCTATCCTGACATCTTGAAAGCGGCTATCCTGAACCGTGGCTATCACCGCAACATTGAGCATGGGCAGCGCCAGTGCTTTGCGTTGCGCTAAACGAACGAAGGCTGAGCCCTGATTGTCTCTCAAGCCCTCAAAGTAAATGGCGGTAACTATTTCTCTGGTGCTGTCCACATGCGATACGCCCAGGTCGCGGTACATCTTCTCTATGGGGACGCGGCGGCTGCCGTTGGGGCCAACAATCTCAACCTGGGCTTCAAGGGCGACCAGGGGCACAGCCGTATCGGCAGCGGGCTGGGCGTTTATAACGTTCCCCGCCAGCGTGCCGCGGTTACGTATTTGAGGGGAGCCCAGTAATGATGCAGCTTCAGCTAACATCGGCGCCCTCTCCCTGATTAGCTCCGAAGTGGCGACCTGACTGTGGGTAACCAGGGCGCCCACTTTGATAATGTCGCCATCTCGCTCAATTGAGCCGAGCTCTTTCAGGCGGCTGATGTCAACCAGGCATTCAACTTGTTTGGCGCCTTCCTTTAAGTCTATGATGAGGTCAGTTCCGCCTGCGATAATCCGCGCTTTGCCCCTATTTGCTTGCAGAATTTCCAGCGCCTCCTTGACTGACACCGGCAAACTGTATTCTTTCCACATTATCATCACCTGCTAGCTTTCGCTGGTCTTTCCAGGGACGCAAACCTAGTTAGAAACGACGAGGTGGGGAATACCTTATTTGTTAGTCTATAACCCAGCTTTTTGTTTGTCAAGATTAGGCATAGCAACCTGAGCCGAACAGAGCCGCAATATTGACCTGATAAATAAAGGGGGGCTATAATTACAGATGAGATGCCATCTTGATTATCCCACCTTTTTTAACAGCCCTTGCCGCTCGGCATATGCATACCTGGTTCATGATAAAAGCCTGCTTTGAATTTGTTTAGGGCAGAAGGGCGAGGGCGAAAGGAGAATGAAAGTGAGTGGTAGCGCACCTTTTGAAAAACTTTTCCAGCCAATTCGACTGGGAGAGATGACCGTCAAGAATCGGATTGTGGTGGCGCCGATGCTTACCTGCAGCACTACTGACGACGGCTTTGTGACCGAGCAGACCATAGCTTGCTACGAGGAAAGGGCACGGGGAGGGGCTGGGCTGGTTATCTCTGAAGAGACCTGCATTGATTCTCCGCTGGGTAAGACAGCTGTAAAGCAGATATGCGTTGATGATGATAAATATATACCTGGACTCGGCAAGGTAGCCAAAGCCATAAAGCAGCATGGCGCCAGGGCAGCCTTGCAGCTGGCCCACAGTGGCCGTCTGGGCTTGGCCAAGGTCATTGGCGGCCAGCCCGTGGCCCCATCGGCCATAGCGGCTTTGGACAAAGAGATGCCGCGCGAGCTATCAGTAGCGGAAATAGAGGGCATCGTGGAAAAGTTCGCTGCCAGCGCGGAACGGGCAAAAAAGGTTGGCTTTGACGCCATTGAGCTGCAGGCCTGCGGCGGCCTGCTTTTGATTCAGTTCTTATCGCCGGAGTCCAATCAGCGGCAGGACGCCTACGGTGGCAGCCTGGAAAATCGCGCCAGGATAGTGCTGGACATCATCGCTGCCATCAAAGAAAGGGTGGGCAACGACTATCCGGTATGGGTAAGGCTTGCCGTCCAGCAGTTCCATACCGACGCTGGCATCAACCTGAGCCAGTCAAAGCAGATAACCAGTTTGCTGGAGAGGGCCGGCGCAGTGGCGATAAATGTGAGCGCAGATTATTATCAGAGCGCCATGCGCGCTCCCTGGAAAGTGGAGGGGGAGAGGTTTGCCCGACCGCCCATGGCACACCCCCATGGTTTTTTGCTGCCGCTGGCTGCCGGGATTAAAAAGGTGGCGAGCGTGCCAGTCATGGCGATAGGATGGCTTGACGCGGAGATGGGGGAAAGGGCATTGCGCGAAGGTCAGGCCGATATGATTGTTATGGGCAGGACTCTTCTTGCTGACCCGGAGATGCCTAACAAGATGGCTGCGGGGCGGCTTAACGATGTCAGACCCTGCATCGGCTGCCTGATGTGCCAGGTTGATATTGAAAAGGGCGTAAAATGCAGCGTCAATGCTCGGGCCGGGCGAGAGGCTGATTATCCGCCCATGCAGGCCGGTGCTGTTCCGGCCAGGAAAAAAAGGGTGATGGTAATTGGCGGCGGCCCCGCCGGACTGGAAGCGGCCAGGATAGCCGCCATGAGGGGACATAGTGTAACGCTGTATGAGAAAGGGACGAAGCTGGGCGGCCAGTTGCTTATCGCCTCACAGCCGCCGCATAAAGAGGTATTGAATAAATTGATTGATTATCTGGCGGGGCAGATTAAGAAGCTTGGCGTTAAGATAGAACTGGGCAGGGAGGCTATTGCAGAGGCAGTCCTTAAAGCGAAGCCTGATGCCGTGGTCGTGGCCACGGGGACCAAACGTGCAGTTCCTAACATCGCCGGGATACAGTTGCCCAAAGTCAGCGATGTCCTGGACGTTCTATCCGGCAAAGACAGGACGGGCGGCAACGTGATAGTTATTGGTGCCGGAGTCACCGGGCTGGAGGTAGCGGAATACCTCGCCTTTCAGGATAAAAAGGTGACCATTGTCGAGATGCTGGAGGAATTGGGCGCTGGCATGGAGAGGTGGCATAAGCAATACCTGCTGGAGAGGCTGAAGATACTCGGTGTCCCTATTCTCGTCAAGACCAGGGTGGAGGCCATTCAGGAGAAGGGAGCGGTGGTCTGCGCCGCCGATGGGGAAGAGCGCCTTATTCCGGCCGATAGCATTGTACTGTCCACCGGCGCCTGCCCGAATCAAGAGTTGTATGAGAAGCTATCGGGCAAAGTGGCTGAGATTCACCTGGCGGGCGACTGTGTTCAGCCGCGCCGCATAATTGAGGCTATTTATGAGGGGTTTGTTGCCGGCCAGAAAATATAATGGCTGTTGAGAGGCAACAATCCTTGACAGGGCGAAATTTTGGAACGATAATTTTATCTGTCAGACGAGATAAAGGGAATAAACGGCTTTTTATGATGAAGATTGCTATCGTCGGCGCAACCGGCAGCTTCGGTAAAGGACTGGCGCTGCGCTGGGCGGGGAAACATGCCATATACATCGGCTCAAGGTCGGCGGAAAAAGGGCAGCAGAGGGCGGAGGAATACCAGCGTGAACTGCATAATTCCGGCCTTGAGGCAAGAATCGTCGGCGTGGGCAATATGGACGCCGTGCGCAAAGGCGATGTTATTGTCCTCGCCGTCAAATTTGAGCACCTGCAACCGCTCATCGCCGATGCCGCCGAGCAGTTTCGCGGCAAAATCGTCATCTCGCCCATCGTCGCTTTGAAAAAAGAGCGGAGCTTTCAATATGCGCCGCCCCCCGAGGGCAGCGCCGCCCTGCTTGTCCAGGAGATGCTCCCGGCTGCCAGAGTAATAGCCGCCCTTCACACTATCCCCGCCGATAAACTGCAAAAACGAGATATGATTCTGGAAGGGGATGTGCCCGTCTGCGGGAATGACCCTGAGGCAAAGCAGACTGTCATTGATTTAATCAGGGAGATAGAAAGGCTTAATCCAATTGACGCTGGCCCGCTGGAAGTTTCCCGGTTGATTGAGCCGCTTGTCCCTCTGATTCTGAATGTTAAGCAGCACAGCTTAAAAAGAAATGCCAGCATCAAGTTTATCTGACGAAAGCAAGCCTGCTCAGCGAGGGCGATGCCTGCGGAAAAAGCTTGGCGAATAATATAGAATAAGGAAAGGAGCGCGTTATGAAATTTGGGATTGCTTTGTCCACCGGTTATGAAGGCC
>CAYWUK010000145.1:3742-4789 GCA_964461475.1 uncultured Dehalococcoidaceae bacterium | reverse complement strand
CCTTAAAAGAGGGCGACATAATCAGCATTGATATTCCCAACCATAAGCTCAACGTAGAGCTCTCGGACCAGGAAATATCCGGTCGCCTGGCAAAGTTAGCCGATTTTGAAACAAAGATAAAGACGGGTTATCTCAGGTACTATGCACAGAATGTGTGTTCAGCAAGTACCGGGGCCGTGTTCAGCAGATAGAGGAGAGGCCTATTATGAAGATGACAGGTGCGCAGATTCTGTGTGAAGGGCTGGTAAAAGAAGGGGTAGAGGTTATCTTCGGCATACCGGGAGGGTCGGTTATCCCCCTGTATGACACTTTGCCCCAGTATCCCCAGCTTCGCCACATCCTGGTGCGCCATGAACAGGCCGCTTCCCATGCTGCCGACGGCTTTGCCCGCGTCACCGGAAAAGTGGGGGTGTGTCTGGCCACGTCAGGGCCGGGTGCCACCAACCTGGTGACCGGCATTGCCAACGCTTACCTTGATTCCGTGCCGATGGTGGCCATCACCGGGCAGGTAACCAGGCCTTTTATCGGCAAGGACGCCTTTCAGGAGACGGATATAACCGGCATCACCCTGCCCATTACCAAGCATAACTACCTCGTCCTTGATGTAGGTTCTCTGGCCGGGGTGGTCAAGGAGGCTTTTCACCTGGCCAGGACCGGCCGGCCCGGCCCCATACTCATTGATATACCCCGCGACGTCTTTATGGACACGGCGGAATTCCATTATCCGGTTAAAATAGATTTGCCCGGCTATAAGCCGACGCTCAAGGGACACCCGGCGCAGATTAAAAAGGCGGCCAAGGCAATAACGGAATCGCAGAGCCCGCTCATACTCGCCGGCAGAGGGGTGAACATCTCCGGGGCATACGCCGAGCTCAGACAACTGGCTGAGATGGCGCAGATACCGGTGGTCACCACCTTGCTGGGCATCGGCTGCTTCCCGGAGTCGCATTTCCTGAGCTATGGCATGGTGGGTATGCATGGCACGGCTTACGCCAACAAGGCTGTTAACGATGCAGATCTTATCATCGCCGTTGGCATGCGCTTTGA
>CAYWUK010000145.1:0-3732 GCA_964461475.1 uncultured Dehalococcoidaceae bacterium | reverse complement strand
CCTTTGCGCCGCATGCCAGCATCATTCATATTGACATAGACCCCGCCGAAATAGGGAAAAACGTGCGCGTTGACATACCCATAGTCGGCGACGTCAAGATTGTCCTTCAGGAATTGAACAAACTGGTGAGCACCTGCAAACATGCGGAGTGGATTGAGCGGCTTGAAGAATGGCGCAAAAAACACCCGTCAATTGAGATTAGAGACCATGATGGGCTTCTGCCGCAGTATGTCATTCGCCAGATTTACGAGAAGACCAAAGGCGAGGCCATCATCGTAACCGGAGTGGGGCAGAACCAGATGTGGGCAGCCCAGCACTATATGTATGATAAGCCGAATACCTTTGTCTCCTCCGGCGGGCTGGGCACGATGGGATTTGGCCTGCCGGCCGCTATGGGCGCTAAGATAGGCCGCCCCGAAGATGCGGTATGGTGCTTAGACGGCGACGGCAGCTTCCAGATGACCCTACAGGAGCTTGCCACCCTGGTTCAGGATAATATCGCGGTTAAGATAGCCATCCTCAATAACGGCTATCTGGGAATGGTCAGACAGTGGCAGGAGCTATTCTACGGCAAACGATATGTGGCTACGCCCTTATCCTGTCCCGACTTCGTTAAGATTGCCGAGGGATACTGCATTCCCGGAGTGAGAGTCTGCCATAAGGAAGAAGCGGCCCCGGCCATTGAGCAGGCCATAGAGCACGATGGGCCTTTCCTGATTGATTTTAAGATAGAGCCGGAGGAAAACGTTTACCCTATGGTGCCTCCAGGAGCGGCTTTATCCGAGATTATTGAAGAGCCCAGGCAAAAGGCGAAAGCTGTCCATGATTCCACCAAACTCCCGGTGAGCAATATCTAACTCAAGAGGATAATTGCATGGCGGCAACGAAGCATATCCTGCTGACATTGGTAGAGGATAAGCCCGGCGTGCTTAACCGCATGGCAAGCATTTTCCGCAGGCGCGGATTTAACATTCAGAGCGTTGACGTGCTGGAAACCACTGAGCCGGAAGATGGCCTACCTGGCCTGACTCGCCTGGCTATCGTTGTAGCCGGGGCAGCAGATATATTGGGGCAGGTAAGAAAACAACTGGAGAAGCTGGTGGACGTGGTGGAAGTAGCTGATATCTCGACGAGAGATGCAGTGAGGAAGGAGTAGCGGCATGGTCACTACGAAGCATACCCTGGTTGCTTTAGTAGCGGATAAGCCCGGCGTGCTCACCAAGATGGCGAGCCTCTTCAGGAGGCGCGGCTTCAACATTGAAAGCATTGCCGTGGGACATAGCGAGTTGCCTAATTTATCGCGCATGACCATCGTGGTCAGCGGGACAGCCACCATGGTGGAGCAGCTCAGGAAGCAACTGAACAAGGTCATCGATGTGGTCAAAGTGACAGATGTTACCGGAGAGAGGACGACCACGCGGGAACTGGCCCTGATTAAAGTGAGGGCTACGGCCGCCACCAGAAGCGAAATAATTGAGATTGTAGATATATACAGGGCAAACATAGTGGATGTCGCTTCCGATTCCCTGACCGTTGAAATTACCGGAGATGAAGAGAAGATTGATTCCCTGCTCAAACTGCTGCGCGGGTTCGGCATTAAGGAGATAAACCGGACGGGGCGCATTTCCATGCTCCGTGGCGGTGTCAGCGCAAGCACGGCGTCGGGAGAAAAGAAGTCGGCAAAATCCTGAAACTGATGGCTGTTTCTTGCAAGCAACCAGGCGAATTAATTATACTGCTAGGTGTAAAGGGTTTAATAATATAAAAGGAGAGGATGCACTATGGCCAAGATATATTACGACAAAGATGCCGACCTAGAATTACTGAAGGCGAAACTCATAGGCATTGTTGGCTATGGCAGCCAGGGACATGCCCATGCGCAGAACCTCAGGGACAGCGGCTGCAAGGTGATTGTGGCCGAGGCTGAGGGAAGCCCGGGATGGAAAAACGCCAAAGACGCTGGCTTCAAAGTGACCAGCGCCGCCGATATGGCCAAAGAAGCCGACATCATCGTTATGCTGGCGCCGGACCAGTTGCAGCGGACTATCTACTATCAAGCCATCGAAAAAGAGATGGCTAAGGGCAAAATGCTCATGTTTGCCCACGGCTTCAATATCCACTTCGGGCAGATTTTACCCCCGCCGGATGTTGATGTTACCATGATAGCGCCCAAATGCCCCGGCCATATGCTGCGTCAGCTTTATACCGAAAACGCCGGGCCGCCGGCGATTATAGCCGTTCACCAGGATGCCTCGGGCAAGGCAAAGAATATCGCCCTGGCCTATTCCAAGGGCATAGGCTGCATACGCGCCGGAGTGATTGAGACGACCTTCGCCGAGGAGACGGAGACCGACCTCTTTGGCGAACAGACGGTGCTCTGCGGCGGCGTAACCGCAATGATTAAGACAGCCTTTGAGACGCTGGTTGACGCCGGTTACCAGCCAGAGATTGCCTACTTTGAGGTGCTCCACGAGCTTAAGCTCATCGTTGACCTTATTTATAACGGCGGCCTGAGCTATATGCGATATTCCGTAAGCGATACCGCCGAATATGGCGACTACACAAGAGGGCCGCGGGTCATCAATGAGCTGGTGCGGGATGAGATGGAACAAATCCTGGCCGAAATTCAGGATGGCACCTTCGCCAAGGAATGGATTCTGGAAAACCTGGCCGCCCGCCCCACATACAATGCTTTGAAGCGTATGGATGCCGAACACCCCATTGAGGTGGTTGGCAGGGAACTGCGCAAGATGATGCCATGGTTGAAAGGCCCAAAGTAGAAGGATAAAAAATGGACAGGGTAATCATATTTGATACTACTTTGCGGGACGGCGAACAGGCGGCGGGGGGCACGCTGAACGTCCAGGAGAAGATTGAGATAGCCAGACAGCTGGATAACCTAGGCGTGGATGTCATTGAAGCCGGCTTCCCCATAAGCTCGCCAGGCGATTTTGAGTCGGTTAAGCTGATATCAAAGGAAATTCGCCGGCCCGTAATCTGCGGGCTGGCCCGTGCTCACCCGAAAGATATTGACCGCGCCTGGGAGGCGCTTGAGGGAGCGGCGAATCCCAGAATACACGTTTTCCTGTCGTCATCTGATATACAAATTCTGCACCAGTTGCAAAAAAATCGCGATGATATTCTGAGGATGACGGGCGAAATGGTAGCCCGGGCGAAAAGCTATACCGACGACATTGAGTTTTCGCCGATGGATGCCAGCAGGACGGAGACGAAGTACCTCTACCAGGTCCTGAAAATAGCCATTGACGCCGGAGCAACCACGGTGAACATCCCCGATACTGTGGGCTATGCCATCCCCTCGGAGTTCGGCAACCTGATTAAAGGGATATTCCAGAATGTGCCTAACATAGACCGGGCAGTGGTCAGCGTTCACTGCCATAACGATTTGGGGCTGGCCGTGGCCAATAGCCTGGAGGCAGTGAGCCAGGGAGCCAGGCAGGTAGAGTGCACGGTCAACGGCATTGGCGAAAGGGCCGGCAATGCCTCGCTTGAGGAAATCGTCATGGCCATAAAGACGCGCAAGGACATCTTTGACCTGACCACCAATATTGATACCGTGCAGATATACAAGTCCAGCCGAATGGTCAGCGACCTGACCGGCTTTATGGTGCAGCCTAACAAGGCTATTGTTGGCACCAATGCCTTCAGCCACGAGTCAGGGATACATCAGGATGCTGTAATCAAGATGCCGATAACCTTTGAAATAATGGA
>CAYWUK010000144.1:0-4803 GCA_964461475.1 uncultured Dehalococcoidaceae bacterium | reverse complement strand
GTGTGTATCATGCCCTCGGTCCTGGGCGATATGCGCTTGCCGCGGCGCACCCATTCCAGCAGGACGAAGGCGATTCGCCCCCCATCCAGGGCGGGCAGGGGGAAGATATTAATCAAGGCCAGGTTTATGCTGAAGAAGGCCGCGAACTCCAGCAGCGGGCCAAAGCCCGCCCTGGCCGCCTCGCCGGTAATCTGGGCTATAGCCACCGGGCCGCCGATGGCGACCGGCGCGGCGCCGATAATCATGCTGATTATCACATTCTTGAACAGGACGAAGGCGTCTATGCACTCGCCTACCCCCATGGGTATCGCCTTCCAGAAGGGATAATGCTCGCGGATGACTGTAGCATCCTCCGTCCCGACCATGATGCCGGTCGCACCCTGCCCCTGCGGCGGGCGCCACCTCGGTATCACCTGAAGAGTGGCTATGGTAGAATCGGCATGCATTACAGTTATGTCAACCTCATTGCCCAGATTGAGCTGGATTTCGCGGTTCAGTTCACCGACATTTCGCACGGGGTCGCCTGCTACGCTCAGAATTGTGTCCCCTACTACCATGCCAGCCTGTGCCGCCGGAGAGTTCGGGACTACATCCTTCACCAACACCTGCCCCGTTACCATATTGTGAGGGACCATAAGAGATATTGAAAAGAGGAGAAGAGGCAGCAGGAAGTTCATCAGCGAACCGGCGGCAAGCACTACCGTCCGTACCCCGGTGCTTTTACTGGCAAGGCTTCCCGGCACATTAGGGTCTTCTTCGCCCGCCAGCTTGACAAATCCCCCGAGAGGAAGCGCATTTATGGAGTAACGGGTCCCTCCCCGCATAACGGAAAACAGCCGCGGCGGGAAGCCAAGGCCGAACTCCTCAACCCTAACCCCGAAGGCTCTGGCGGAGAAAAAATGTCCGCACTCATGGGCAAGGATAAGCACCACCAGCACACCGAAGAAGGATACTATCGTAATCAGCATTGACAACCCTCTCCCAGGCAAAGCTTCATAGTTTCCGCCCTGGCCCAGGCATCGGCCTCCAGGATTTCATCAAGGTCGGGGGTGGCGACGGCCTGATGCCGCTCCAGCACCTTCTCCACAAAACGGGCGATATCGGCAAAACCGATGCGGCGCGTGAGGAACATCTCAACAGCGACCTCATCGGCTGCGCATAGAACTGCCGGATAGCTGCCCCCCTTCTTCCCCGCCTCAATAGCCAGCTTCAAGCAGGAAAATCTGACAAGGTCCGGCTGCTCAAAATCAAGATTTGCAAAGCTGTCCCACTCCAGTCGGGGAAGCTGAGGATTGGGCAGGCGGTCCGGGTAAGACAACGCATATTGAATGGGCAGGCGCATGTCGGGGATGCTGAGCTGCGCCTTGACCGAGCCGTCTATGAATTCCACCATGGAGTGGACGATGCTCTGCGGATGAATTAAAACCCTTATTTTATCCGCAGGCATATTGAACAGCCAGTGCGCCTCGATGACCTCAAGTCCCTTGTTCATCAGGGTGGCCGAGTCGATGGTAACTTTCTTACCCATCCGCCATGACGGATGCCGCAGCGCCTGTTCAACCGTTACCCTTTCCAGCTGCTCCGGCGAATAATGCAGGAAAGGGCCTCCGGAAGCGGTCAATATAAGCTGCGCGGGCTCCTGCCTTTCGCCATTAAGGCACTGCCAGATAGCGCTGTGCTCGCTGTCAACGGGCATAATGCGGGCGCCGTTCCGCTTTGCCTCCGCGGTGATAATCTCACCCGCCATTACCAGGGACTCCTTGTTGGCCAGCGCGATGCTCTTACCTGCTTTCGCCGCCGCAAGCGTCGCTCCCAACCCCACCTTCCCCGAGGTAGCCACCACCACGACGTCCACGCGCGGATGGTGGGCGAGATCCTCAAGCGACATGAACTGGCACTGGACTCCACCCCAATGTTCCTGCGGCGACTTAGCCTGGCCTGAGTAAAACACGAACTCCGGCCCGAACTCTCTGATTTGCTCGCCGAGCAGACTGACATTGCCGCCGGCGGCAAGGCCAATCACTTCAAATGCCTGCGGCAGCGTCCTGACCACATCAAGCGTCTGCCGGCCGATAGAGCCGGTTGAACCCAGTATGGCAAGCCGTTTCACTGCGTTGCTCATCACACCTATTATAAAACAACGCGTGCTGAACTTACACCTTTGCGAGAACTATCCACGGAAAATAAGCTTTGCGGTGGAAGCTGGCAACAAAGAGGAGAAAGGTAAAAGCAGATTTCTGGCTGCGCGATAAGCAGCTCTGAAAATGTTAATCGCTAAAGATTTATAAAATGGCTTTACCAAGCAGCAGGGCTAGCTCTGCTCCCCATCAACCTCAACTTGAGGCAGCTTGGGCAACTCATGCGGACGCGAGCCCCGCGCCAGCGCCGCGAAGTCTGGAAATGAATTTGAGAACTCACGTTCGGCGCCGCAAATCCGGCAAACACCCCTGCTGGTCGGGCCATTGGCACTTTCAATTATCCAGTAGTGTTGGCACTCGTCCTGCCCCACCTCTTTCTCATTAACTTCGGCTATCTTATTGCTCATCTGAGTTCAACCCCATTTAAATTTATATTTAAAACTGTAGCAGCAAAATAATAAAATCTTGTTAAGATTTTCAATCCCTTTTCAGTAAACAATATTCTAAATCAAGAGATAAGACTTGTATGCGACTTTAGTCCCATTTGGGGCACACAAAAGGGAAAGAAAAAGGCCGATAAAATTAGGGACAAGACAACTTGAGGGGAAACAGGCAGCAACTAAAGGCCGGAATACTCAGGCAATTTTGCCATTTTCAATGACTATCTCAAAGGGGCAATGTATGGCGCCGGTGGGGCACACGGCCTCGCACATGGTGCAATAGTCGCACTCCATCGTCTCAACAACGATGACCACATTGTCAACCATCACCAGGGCCTTACAGGAACATATAGCGATGCAGAGTCCGCATCCATCGCATTTACTCTTTTCGATATAAGGCATCTCAATCATCGCTATAAGCTCCCATACAGATATTAAATTTATAATCAATCATTTGTCTATGACCTTTGTCTCAAGATATTATATAATTATTTCGCCATTCTTCTCAGCGCCTCTTTATCAGCTATCACGATGCGATGGCGGTCAATGCGTATCGCCCCTTCCTCTTCCAGAGTCCGGAGCGCCCTGCCCACCATTTCCCTGGCAGTGCCGGCCATCGCCGCCATCTCCTGTTGAGTGAGCTTCGGGCCCTGCTCCGGCCCGTTTTCCGCGTTTTCCAGGAGCATTTTAGCCACCCGGCCTGTAACCGGCTTAAAAGACAGGTCTTCAATCAGCGAGACCAGTTGATGCACCCTCCGAGATAGAACCTGCACAGCATTCAAGGCCACCCTGGGGTTCTCGCTGAGGATAGTCATAAAATCGCTTCTCTTTATGCTATAGAGAAGGACTGGCCCCATGGCTTCGGCGCTGAGCGGCGAAGGGCCATCGCTAAAAATCGGCACATCATTCAATGATTCGCCGGGGCGCACAAGGAAAAGGATTTGCTCCTTGCCGTCGGATGAGGTCTTAAAGATCTTAACCACGCCGGAGATGACGAAGTATAAAGACGCCGCTGATTCGCCCTCGATGAGGAGCACTTCCCCCTTCTCCGAGGCCTTTTCGGAGACGAACTTCCGTATCGAGGCAAGCTCATCATCGCTCAGCCCGGCAAAATACGGCGTAGATTTCAGATGCTCTAGCTGTATCGTCATATCTTGGCGAATTATACCAACTCTGGCAGGATTCGGCAAAAAGGACATATAGCGGCTGTAATAATCTGGCTGAGGCCGTGTCTCAGACAAGCCTCTGGAAGAAATAACCCACGCCGGGCTCAGTTAGAACATACTTGGGGCGAGACGGGTCTGGCTCTATCTTCTGTCTCAAATGCGCAACGTAAATGCGCACATAGTCCACATCGTCAATATACTCCCATCCCCACACTTTCTCCAGGGCTTGCTGGTGGGTGACAACATTATCAGCATTTTCTAACAGCAGCGCCAGCAGGCGGAATTCCCGGGGAGTCAACTTGACCCGGTCTCCCTTGACCATAACTTTCCGCTCAGCGATATCTATGCTGAGGTAATCATCATCATAGCTGGTCCCCCTCTTTTTCCCCTGGCTGAGAGGCATCTCAGCACGCCGCAAGGCCGCCCGCACCCTTGCCACCAGCTCCCTGTTGCCCACCGGTTTCAAAATGTACTCATCCGCGCCGTAGTCCAGCCCCTGCACGACATCATCCTCGGTGTTCCTTTTGCCGGTGAGTATTATAATGGGGACATCCGATATGTCGCGGATGCGACTGCACGTTTGCCAGCCATCCAGCCCCGGCATCACCACATCCAGAAGCACCAGAGACGGCTTCTGCTCAAACAATATGCGCAGTCCTTCCTGGCCATTGCTCGCCCCGATTACCTTGTAACCCTTATCGGAGAGCACTTTATCAATTAGCCGCACCAGAGCAACGTCATCATCGATAACCAGGATTTTTTTGGCCTCGCCGTCGCCTCTGGCCATGCTTTTATTCATCGTCCCGCCCCCTTCCCAGCATCTCAGCAACCAGTCCGGGTAGCTCACGAGTATTCACGGGCTTTGACAGATAGGCATCGCACCCGGCGGCAAGAAACTTCTCCTTATCTCCCTTCATAGCATACGCCGTAATAGCAATTATGGGGACACGTTTAAATTCCGGCATCCGCCTGAGCCTTTTGGTCACCTCAAGGCCGTTCAGCTTGGGGAGCTGTATATCCATGATGATGAGGGCAGGCAGCTCCCTGATGGCCACATCC
>CAYWUK010000143.1:0-4825 GCA_964461475.1 uncultured Dehalococcoidaceae bacterium | reverse complement strand
TGGGCCTGGACGGAGTCGCCATCGGCATACCGCACTTCGGCGTCTCAGCGCCGGGCAAGGTGCTTTACGAGAAACTGGGGCTTACCGCACGGCATATGGCTGACGAAGCCGAGCGCCTCTTACAGGGGAGGAATAGATGAAGCTGCAAGTGGCGCTCGGCGCAGACCACGGCGGCCTCGCCCTTAAAAACGAGATTTCACCCCGCCTCCGCGGGAAGTACGAACTCCTGGACATGGGCGCCCGCCAGCTTGACCCGAACGACGATTACCCGGACTTCGCCCTGGCGGTTGCGCAGGCGGTGGCCTCAGGGCAGGCGGAGCGGGGCATCGTAATCTGCGGCAGCGGGGTCGGCGCCTGCATCGCCGCCAACAAGGTGCCCGGCGTGCGCGCCTGCCTCTGCCACGACACCTACTCGGCCCACCAGGGGGTGGAACACGACGATATGAACGTACTCTGCCTGGGGGCGCGCGTCGTGGGGGTGGAGCTGGCCGTGGAACTGGCGACCACCTTCCTCAACGCCCACTTTTCCGGCGAAGAGCGGCACCGGCGTCGACTCGAAAAGGTGAAAGATATTGAACGCCAGGTCCTCCAGGGAAGGGAAAAGACGAATGAACCCGGAGGTGAGCATGGATAAATATGCCGCCGATATCAAAGCAGCACTGGCCAGCCTTGAGCAGCACGATATTATCGGGCGGCTATGGCGCAAAGACCATACCGTCTGGAAACCAAGCCCCGCCGAAATCAGCAACCGCCTCGGCTGGCTCGGCGTAGCCGACCTTATGCGCAAGCAGGCTCCCGCTTTGCAGTCTTTCGCCTGGGAAGTGCGAGACGATGGCTTCCGCCATGTCGTGCTGCTGGGCATGGGCGGCAGCAGCCTTGGCGCCGAGGTGCTGCGCCAGGTCTTCGGCAGCGCCAAAGGGCATCCGGAGCTAATCGTCCTGGACTCCACCCTGCCCGCCACAGTACAGGCGACCGCCGACGCCATCAACCCGGCACATACCCTGTTCCTGGTCTCATCCAAGTCCGGCACCACCACCGAACCCCTCGCCCTTTACGACTATTTCCACAGCCTGGTGGATTCAGCGATAGGGAAAGAAAAGGCCGGGCGCAACTTCGCCGCCATCACCGATGCGGGGTCGCCGCTGTCCACGACGGCGCAGAAAGAGGGCTTCCGCCGCGCCTTCCTGAACCCGTCCGATATAGGCGGACGCTACTCCGTCTTATCTTACTTCGGGCTGGTGCCTGCTGCCCTGATAGGGATTGATATCTCCTTGCTAATAGAGCGGGCCGATGGTATGCGGAAAGCATGCGCCGCCAGCGCGGCCATTGACGAGAACCCGGGCGCCTGGCTGGGGGCATTTATGGGCACCATGGCCGGGCGCGGAAGGGACAAGATGACCCTGATAACATCGCCGGCCATCAGCAGTTTTGGTCTCTGGGTGGAACAGCTCATAGCGGAGAGCACCGGCAAGGAGGGCAAGGGCATCATCCCTGTCGCCGGCGAGCCACTGGTAGAACCACCCTGCTATGGCGACGACCGCTTTTTTGTGTATTTACGCCTTAAAGACGATGACAATGCCGCGAGCGATGCTGCCATTGCTGATATAGAAAAGTCGGGGCAGCCGGTGGCAACCATCAATCTGCGAGACAGGCACGACCTCGGGGTGGAATTTTACCGCTGGGAGTTCGCCACCGCCGTGGCCGGGGTACTCCTCGGCATAAACCCATTTGACCAGCCCGATGTGCAGAAGGCCAAAGATGCCACCGAGCGCATGCTGCAGGCATATGTAAAGTCGGGGCACCTGCCGCAAATAGACGCCGCCGGCTCCCTGCCCGACCTTTTATCTCAGGCTGATGAGGGAAAATACTTCGCCATAATGGCATACGTCAGGCAGACGGCGGAGACGGACAGGGCCTTCGCCGGGCTCCGCCGCAAGGTTGTGGAAAAACACCACATCGTCACCATGCTGGGCTACGGGCCGCGTTTTCTGCACTCCACCGGCCAGCTGCACAAGGGCGGCCCGGATAGCGGCATATTCCTTCAGGTAACGGCAGACCATGAAAGAGACCTGCCCATCCCGGGCAGGCCATATACCTTCGGCGTGGTAGCCGATGCCCAGGCCGCAGGAGACCTTGAAGCCCTGAAGGCACTGGGGCGACGTATCATCAGGATTCATCTCAGCCGGGGAGACGGGGAGGCATTGTCCCTTTTAGCCACTTGAAGTGCCGAACAGCAAAATTTCTGACCAAAGTCGTTCGGATAGCCAGCAGCACAGCCAGTACCCCCGCGCAGACAAGCGGTAGCCGTATATCCACCTTTGCTTGCCAGGTGTAATGCACTACCGCCAGGATGGTGGCCAGGTAAACCAGCCGGTGCAGCTTCTGCCAGTTTTTGCCCAAACGTTGCCTCAGCTTCTTAATTGATGTAAGGGCAAGCGGCAGCAGCAGTATGAAAGAGGAAAAACCAAAAATAGCATATCGCTTCTCAAAGAGGTCCTGCCGTATCAAGGAAAAATCGAAGCCATAATCAATGCCGATGAAATTGACGAAATGCAGCAGGGCATAAGCGAATGCATAGATGCCCAGGGGGCGGCGCAGCAATAGCACCGGTTTGAAGCCGGAAAGGATATTAACGGGTGTGCAGGCGAGTGATGCCATTAATAAACCGATAGCTGTTGCGCCGGTACGGAGCTGGATTTCACGGATAGGGTCGGCGGTAAGATTGCCCTGCAGAAAATCCCAGATAAGAACAGCGAGCGGCAACAATGCGGCGATGTGTACGACTATCCGCATTATGACTATCCATCGGTTACTCATTAAAAGAATTTCTTCAAGTCCATTCCTTCGTATAGCGGCGCCACCTGGTCATAGCCGTTGAATATCAGCGTAGGCCTTCGCTTAAATTCACCTATGCGGCGCTCGCTGGACTGAGACCAGCGGGGATGATCCACATTAGGATTAACATTGGCATAAAAACCGTATTCATCTGGAGCCAGCGTCGACCAGAAGGTGGGCGGCATCCTGTCTGTGAGGTTGATTTTCACGAGAGATTTAGCGCTCTTAAAGCCGTATTTCCACGGCACGACGAGGCGGATGGGCGCGCCGTCCTGCGGGGGGAGAGGCTTGCCATAGAGCCCGGTAGCCAGTACAGTCAATTCATGCATTGCCTCGTCCAGACGCAGGCCCTCAAAATATGGAAACGGCAAAGACATATCACCAGGCATCTCTTCCGGGTCATAAAAACTCGCGAAGCTGACGAATTTAGCCTCTGCTTTCGGCTGGACATCTTGAAGAAGCCTTCCCAGGGGAAAGGCGAGCCAGGGCACGACCATGGACCAGGCCTCCACGCAGCGCATGCGGTAGATACGCTCTTCCGGATGGTATTTCTTAATAAGCTCGTCCACGCTAAAACTGCCCGGTTTATTGACCAGCCCTCCCACGGTCACCGTCCACGGCGAGGTCTTGAAGTCGCGTGCCCTTTTCGCCACATCTTCTTTGCCGTAAGAGAACTCATAAAAGTTATTGTAGTTGGTAATATCATTGCATGTAGTAAGATTGTCGCCCAGCTCATCAGCGGTGCCGGCGGCTTCAGCGCCATCACAGAACTCCGCAGAGGTGGTGGGTGTGCCGGTAGTCGGCATGCCGGGAGTCTGTCGCGTGCAGGCGGCGAGGAAGGCGGTGGCCGCCACCAGGCCAACCCCCGTGATAAACTTCCGCCGCGAAAGATAAATGCGCTCCGGAGTTACTCTATCCGCCGGCAATTTATCCGGATCATCTGCGGACGAAATGCGCTTGAGATGCGACCTGCTTTCCATATTTACCATACCATACCTTACATCATATCCCTATAATTTTATTATCAAGTACGGCCTTGGGGAAAGTCAAGGCGGTCGCAAATCGGCTTGCCGGGAGGCAGGACCTGGCAAGAGGTTTTATTTTCGAATTGATCGCAGTAGTGTCTTAGTTCGAACCCCGCCGGTTCCACGTCTAACTATTCTGGATATTTAACTGCCAACTATGCTATAATTAATTACAATTGAATAACTACTGGGGGAGCTGGAAGGCTGAGAGTCCCACAAGAGACAACCCTTAGAACCTGATCTCGGTAATGCGAGCGTAGGGAAGTAACAGAAGGTAACCAGAGCGTACCAGCCTCTGGTTTTTTCTTTAGCCGTTGAGACTCCGGCCGAGAGTTGCCCCAATCAGTGTTCCAGTCAGAATTTAGGGTAATATCCCAAGAAGTTTCTGTGGAAAAGGAGTGAAAGCGAATATGGACTCGGAAATGCCGGAGATTGGAAAGATTTCACCCCAGGTCTTTAGTGAACTAATATTCCCGCGCCTCGGAGCCAAGAGCGACAAGATTATCATCGGCCCACAACATGGTGTTGATGTCGGCATAGTTGATATTGGAGGTCAAGCGGTTTCTTTTACCTGTGACCCTGTGTTCATTGTTCCCCAATATGGCTGGGAAAGAGCTGCCTGGTTTGCTATCCACATCATTGCCTCCGACTCGGTGACCAGCGGACTAAACCCTAAATTCCTGTCCATAGACCTGAATTTACCCATGGAGATAACCAAGAAACAGCTTGAAACAATGTGGACGGTCATACACCAGCAGTGCGAGCAGATGGGTATCAGTATCATCACCGGACACACCGCCCGTTACGAGAACTGCCACTACCCGATGGTCGGTGGCGCGACACTTACAGGTGTAGGCCGGATGGACGAGTACGTTAATCCCCACTTTGCCAAGGCTGGTGACAAGGTCATTATCACCAAAGGGCCAGCTATTGAAGCCATCGGCATCTTCGCAACTATGTTCCCC
>CAYWUK010000142.1:0-4835 GCA_964461475.1 uncultured Dehalococcoidaceae bacterium | reverse complement strand
CCCTCATTCCTCACCGTGGAAGAGGCAAAGCGGCTTATAGAGTCGCCGGACCTGTCTAAACCGGAAGGGCAGCGCGACCGCGCCCTGCTGGAGATGCTCTACGCCGCCGGCATCAGGGTAAGCGAACTGGTCGCCCTTGACCTGCCCCAGGTAAACCTCAACACCAATGAAATCCGCGTCTGGGGTAAGGGCTCCAAAGAAAGGGTGGTGCTGATTGGCGAGCCGGCGGCGCATGCTCTGAGCGCCTACCTCCAGCAAGGCAGGCCCAAGCTGCTCGGCAAAAAGAGGAGCAGCGCCCTCTTTCTCAACCGCTATGGCGAGCGCCTGCTGGCGCGCAGGGTGCAAAAGATACTGGAGAGATACGCCAGAAACATAGAAAAGCGAGTGCACCCTCATATGCTGCGCCATACCTTCGCCACCCACATGCTCGACGGCGGGGCCGACCTAAGGGTAGTGCAGGAGCTCCTGGGGCACGCCCAGCTGACCTCCACCCAGATTTACACCCATGTCACCAAGAGCCAGGCCAGGAAGATATACCTCTCGGCTCACCCCATGGCACGGGAAAGGGCCGATGACGATAAATAGCCGCTTGCAGAAGCTGCGCCAGAAGCTGACCGAGAAAGGGCTTGATGCCATTCTCATCTCTCAAGCGGAAAACAGGCGCTACCTTTCCGGCTTCAACGGCGCGGCAGGTCTGTTGCTCATTACGCCGGGGGAGGCCATATTAGCCACCGACTTTCGCTACATGGAACAGGCCGGGAAACAAGCACCGGATTACAGGCTCTTACAGATAACCGGCACCATGGCAACGTGGCTCCCCGGGCTGTTATCTGAGGTAAACGTCAAAAGTTTGGGATTCGAAGAGGAAGATATTTCCTTCAGCATGTACCGCCAGTTAAATGGTATAATAAAAAGGCAACAATCACCCGTTAAACTGGTTCCCGTCGCCGGGCTGGTGGAATCACTGCGGGCGGTGAAGGAACCCGGGGAAGTTGAGCTTATCGCCCGGGCCGCCGAAATAAGCGATAATGCTTTTGCCTACATAGAAAACGTGATTCACACCGGCATGAACGAGATGGAAGTGGCCTGGGCGCTGGAAAAATTCATGCGCGAGAATGGCAGCCAGACTATGCCTTTTGACATCATCGTTGCTTCGGGCCCAAACGCGGCACTGCCCCACGCCAGGCCCTCCCCGCGCGCCATAAATGAGGGTGAGCCGGTGGTTATTGACATGGGTGCCAGGGTTGAAGGTTACTCCAGCGACCTGACACGCACCATATGTCTCGGCACGCCCGACGATACCTTTAACAAAATATATGATATAGTACTTGAAGCCCAGCTGACGGCGATAGCCGCCATCAGGGAGGGCATGAGCGGCGAAGAAGCCGACAGGACTGCACGGGCGGTTATTGAGAGGGCTGGCTATGGGGCAGCCTTCGGCCACTCGCTGGGACACAGCATCGGACTGGAAACACATGAAAACCCGCGCCTTGGCCCTGGCGCTACCGATAAGCTCACCTCCGGCATGGCGTTCACTATTGAGCCCGGCATATACCTCAGCGGCTGGGGAGGGGTGAGGATTGAGGATCTGGTGATGCTGGAGGAGGGCAGGGTCAGGGTGGTTTCAAAAGCGAGGAAGGAGAGAAATGATAAGCGGCAGTGAACTAAGAAGAGGCATTATCGTCGAATTGGACGGCAAGCTCTATCAGGTTATTGAATATCAGCATATCAAAATGAAGCGTACTGCCCTGGCCAAGGTTAAGCTACGCGATATCAGCGCCGGCCACACCGTTGAGCGCAGCTTTCAGTCCGACGATAAGCTCACCCGGGCGCGCCTTGACTCACGGCCGATGCAATACCTGTACAATGATGGCGACCTCTATTACTTCATGGACGAGGAGAACTTTGAGCAGATACCGCTCACCGCGGAGCAGCTTGGCGCTGACCTCAACTATTTGAAAGAGGGCATGTCCATATCGGTATCCAGCTACAAGGGGAAAATAATTGGCATAGAGCTGCCCATCACCGTGGAGCTTAAAGTAACCGAAACCGAGCCCGGCTTCAAAGGGGATACCGCCACCGCCGGCACCAAACCGGCCAAGATGGAGACAGGCATGACCATACAGGTGCCGCTCTTCGTCAACCAGGGAGACATCATTAAAATAGACACCCGCACAGGCACCTATCTGGAAAGGAGCGGCTGAGAGATTGTTAAAGGCTGACCTCCACATTCACACGGAGTATTCAATGGACTGCAGCACACCCGTAGAGAGGATTATAAAGCGCTGCGTTGAGCTGGGCATAAACTGCGTCGCCATAGCCGACCACGGCACAGCCCAGGGCGCGCTGAAGATGAAGGGACTGGCCCCTTTCAAGGTAATCGTGGCCGAGGAGATACTGACCCCCTACGGAGAAATCATGGGCATGTTCCTTGAGGAGACCATATCCAGCGGCATATCCGTTGAGCAGGCGATAGCCCGCATAAGAGAGCAGGGCGGCCTGGTGTGCATACCGCATCCCTTTGATACCATCAGGGGCTCCGCCCTGAACAGCCGCATCATTGAAGAGATAGCGGGGCAGATTGACGCCATTGAGGTATTTAATGCCAGAAATCCCTTCATCCGCACCACCGCCAAGACAGAGGCGTTCGCCCGGAAACACGGCATAGCCCAGACCGCCGGCAGCGATGCCCACACCCTTCAAGAAATAGGCAACGCCTACATAGAGATGTCCGAATTCAACGGCAAGGACGAATTTCTCCAGGCTTTAGCCCAGGGCAAGATTATCGGACACAAGACAAGCCTGCTGGTCCATTTTGCCAGCACCTGGGCGCGGCTGAAAAGCAACCTCGGCTGGAGGTGAAGATGTATCGGCTGGGCTGGTTTTCCACAGGCAGGGGGCAAGGGTCAAGGGCGCTGCTCAGGGCAGTACAGGAAGGGATAACGTCGGGCGACATCAAAACGGAGATAGACTTCGTCTTTTGCAGCCGCGAATGCGGCGAAACCGAGGCAACCGATACCTTCCTTAACATGGTGGAGGACTACCGAATTCCCCTAATCTGCTTCTCTTCCCGGAAATTCAAAAGCGAGAGAGGCAGCGACAGCCCGCAGGAAGCCCTGGCGCAGTGGCGACTTGACTACGATAGAGAGGTGATGAGGCGGCTACAGCGTTTCCACCCTGCCCTGTGCGTGCTGGCCGGTTACATGCTCATCGTGGGCAGGGAGATGTGTCGGAAATACGATATGCTCAACCTGCACCCCGCCACACCCCGGGGGCCGACAGGGACCTGGCAGGAGGTAATCTGGCAGTTGATTGACTCCGATGCGCGGGAAACCGGGGCGATGATGCACCTGGTTACTCCGGAGCTGGACAAGGGCCCGCCGGTGACCTATTGCACCTTCCCCATCCGAGGCGAACCATTTGATAGATACTGGGACGAAATAAGAGGGCAATCTTCCGAGCAGATTAAGCGGAGCCAGGGCGAAGATAATGCGCTGTTCCGGCTCATCCGTGAGCACGGCTTCGCCAGGGAAATACCGCTGCTAATAGCCACCATCAACGCCTTCAGCCAGGGCAGGGTCAGGATAACCACAGATAAAAAGGTGGTTGACGCCGCAGGAAGGCCGATAAAGGGATATGACCTCAGCCAAGAGATAAACGAACGGGTCAAAGGGCAACTTAATATCACCTGAATCTTGGAGAGATAGGTTAGCTCTTTTTCTTGGACTTCTCCTTCTCCTCTTTCGCCGGCTTGCCCAGTATCTCATCTATAATGCCATACTCCACAGCCTGCGGCGGGTTAAGGAAAAAGTCGCGGTCGGTGTCGTGCTTTATCTTCTCCGGCGACTGCCCTGTATGCTTGACCAGGATATCACGTATTATCTCCTGCTGCCGCATAATCTCGCGGGCGGCAATCTCTATATCTGTTGCCTGCCCCTGGGCGCTGCCAATTGCCTGGTGCAGATGGATGGTAGAGTTAGGCAGGGCGAAGCGCTTGCCTTTGGCTCCGGCGCAAAGGAGCACCGTAGCCATGCTGGCCGCCAGCCCGACGCAGATGGTGGAGACATCGGGCCGGATGAGCTGCATAGTATCATAAATGGCCAGCCCGGCATTGATAACACCGCCTGGGCAGTTGATATAGAGGCTTATGTCCTTGTCCGGGTCTTCTCTTTCCAGAAAGAGCAGCTGGGCGATGATGACATTGGCTACCTGGTCGTTGATGGGCATACCCAGCATAACGATGCGCTCTCGCAACAAGAGGGAGTAGATATCAAAAGCGCGCTCCCCCCTGGCCCCACTCTCAATAACCATTGGTATTACATTCATTGGTTGACTATTCATTTTTCTCCTCCTTTTTCTTTTCCAGCGGCGATTCGGAATCTTTTGCTATCTCCACCAGCCGTTCTAGGGTCTTACGCGTAATCAGCAGTCGCCTGATTGACTCCCGCGACTGCGGCGTATCCAGTAGCTTCTTCAACTCGCCCTGGCTGCCCGCGGCGCTCTGCGCCATCCTTTCAACCTCAGCATCTATCTCGGCAGAAGTAGCCTCAATCTTCTCCTCCTCGGCAACCTTACCCAGCACCAGGGAGCGAATGGTTCTCTTGATGGCCGTTGGCCGCATCTCCTCGCGCAGTTCCTCCTCCTTTTTGTTAGTGCTCTTAAGGTATTCCTGAAAGTCTACCTCATTCATCTGCAAACGCCGCGCCTGCTCGTTGATAAGCCGGTCCACCTCCATATCCGCCAGGACCTGTGGGTATTCCACGCTGGAGAGGTCAACTACGGCATCGATGACCTGCTCCTCAAAATCAGACCTGGCCTTTTCCTCGGCCCTGCCC
>CAYWUK010000141.1:1913-4847 GCA_964461475.1 uncultured Dehalococcoidaceae bacterium | reverse complement strand
ACATATGCGTCGTCGGCGACCCCGACCAGTCTATTTACTCATGGCGGTCTGCCGACCTGCGCAACATCCTCAACTTCGAGAAGGACTACCCCGAGGCCAAGGTGGTGCTGCTGGAGCAGAACTACCGCTCGACCAAGATGATACTGGAGACGGCCACCCACGTCATATCGGCCAACAAGCAGCGTAAGCCGAAGGACCTCTGGACCGATAACGAGTCGGGCCTGCCCCCCTCCGTGGTGGAGGCTTATACCGAGGACGAGGAAGCCCAGTTCGTGGTCAATGAGATAGATAACCTGGTGCGCCAGGGAGAAGCGAGCACCGGCGACTGCGCCGTGATGTACCGCACCAATGCGCAGTCGCGGGCTATCGAGGAGGCGTTTATCCGCTACGGGATGTCTTATAAGCTGGTGGCGGGCACCCGCTTCTACGAGCGACGGGAGATAAAGGACATCATCGCCTATCTGCGGCTTTTGCAGAACCATTACGACAGCGTTAGCCTGCTGCGGGTAATCAATGTGCCCCAGCGAGGCATCGGCCAGCGCACCTTGGAGGAGCTCTCCCGCTGGGCGAGGTCGCAGGGCGTCCCCGAATACCGCGCGCTGCAGCTTCTCGCCGAGGCGAAGGAAGAAGGGCTTCCCTTCAGCCCGCGTACCGTCAGGTTGCTGGCTGGCTTCGCTGATATGATGGATGGATTTGTCGCCCGCAGCCGGGAACTGAACCTGGTGGAGCTGTTCGACCTGGTGGTGGAAGGCTCGGGCTACAAGGCGTATGTCATGGGGCTGGTTGATGGCGAGGAGCGCTGGGAGAATATCCTTGAGCTGCGCAAGGTGGTTGAGGAATACGGCGATTTGCGGTCGGCGGAGGGCCTGAACGCCTTTCTGGAGGGCGTGGCGCTGGTGTCCGACGTTGACGGCCTTGTAAGCGGCGCGGACGCCGTCACTTTGATTACGCTGCACCAGGCGAAGGGATTGGAATTTCCCGTGGTGTTCATCGTCGGCCTGGAGGAGGGCCTGTTGCCCCATTTCAAGTCGCTCGACGACCCCGGCCAGCTTGAGGAGGAGCGGCGGCTGTGCTACGTGGGCATCACGCGGGCCAAGAAGCGGGTGTATTTGCTGCGCGCCTTCCGCCGCAGCATGATGGGGAGCAGCGCGGTGAACCAGCCCTCGCGCTTTTTGCGGGACATACCGTCGCATCTGATTTCAGGCGGCGGCATGTGGTCGGGCGAGGAGAAGTCGGCGGCTAAGTCGGTCTATTCCTGGGAAAAGACGGCTGATGTCGCCCCGAAGGCGACGCTGCCGGAGCTGAAGGCGGGCGACCATGTGCGCCATGCCCAGTTCGGCGAGGGGATAGTGGTTAGCTGCCGCCCGGCGAAGGATGATACTGAGGTGGTGATTGCCTTCAATGGTGCCGGGGTGAAGAAGCTGCTGCTGAGCTTTGCCAGATTGGATAAGGTTTAAGAGCCTGTTATGGAAATCCCCCTTAATCCCCCTTTGGAAAAGGGGGAAACGTAAGCCTCTCCCTTTGGTAAAGGGAGATAAAGAGGGATTTTAATATCTGCTCTTAAGTTTTATCCCCACAGCCCCACCCCCCTCAGTTGTTATCTTTTCCCACCCAAGCCACCCCGCGGCATCTGCGGCTTAGGGCGGGGGGGTTAGTAGGGCGCATAACCAACTAATTTCTTAGGTTGACCTTTGTATGTATTGGGCTTAAGGGCTGATTTTCCTATTGCCGATGGGAATATTTTGGTTACTATATTCAGTGCATTTTCACTCCAAGATAAAAGGTGAACCTCATTTGATTCTATAGAATCTTTCATTTGAGTTGCTGGATGATCTGAAAGTAGAACAGCATCAACTACACCTTGCTTTAGTGCTAAAAGTTGCTCACTTTTAGGTATTACCACAGGTATAGCTGATTTCCCGTAACTTCTTAAAGCAGTCTCAAGCCAAACAAGAGACGTGCTGTTTGGGGAAACAACTATTTTCGCATGTTCTGGTAGTGCATCAATATTGTGAAATTTAGAAGATAACATTGCCAGAAGCTGTGTGCTCTGAGAACGAGGTTTATGCTTATATTCATGTAATATCGTTGTCATTCGGTTGATAGCTTCAACACAAAGAGACCATAAATCCTGAGCCTCATTTATATCGTAAGTCTTTTCAGGATGTTGTGTAGGGTTTCTATAGGACAAGCGAATGTTATCTAGATTATTATAAAGTGTCACATGCATCTTAGTTTTTGGTCTTTTTCTTAAATCAATAACCATATTTGCCCACATCAAGGGTGGAGGTATCCGTTTTTGGTGTATCAGGATGCAGTAGAAGTTTCGTAATACAGATTCAGTTCCCCTTAAAAGATGAAAAGCAGCAGCAGTTGGTCTTTCAAATGCAATGCACTTTCCTGCTTCACTGAGGTCATGTTGAGCTATCTCAGGCAAATCAGAAAATACGTTAGGTCTCAATAATGACGGTACATTGTTAAGAAGTTTTCCAGTGTCAAGTATCTTAGGCGTAACTACAAAGGCTGTAAATCCAGCAAGTTCAACTTCAAGTGTCTTCCGAATATCATTCATAATCGTGTTTAGCCTTGAAGCTTCTTCTAGCAATAAAGTAGCATTCTCATCTGCTCTTTTATCTAACTCGTTTCTAAATGCTAGAAGCTGCATGGAGGCGCGTTGAGTTACTTGAAGGCCTAGAGTATTGAGTGTATTCAAGAAAGTATCTATATTGCTTAGGATAAAGCCCGGCTTCTTAACCCATGTGCCACTAGCGCAATCTTGCAAATATCTCATGCAAGTACCAAAGAAGAAATAACTACCAATAGATTCTTCTTTCATTAGCTTAGTGACTGCAAGAAAGGGAATGACTAATAGCTAATATGCTACTGAGTTAATATGTCCTTGTCAAGTTGAGTTCAGCTAGGGCAGTCTAAGAG
>CAYWUK010000141.1:0-1903 GCA_964461475.1 uncultured Dehalococcoidaceae bacterium | reverse complement strand
GTCGCAGTGAGGTGGGCTATTGTCCCCCTTTATAAAAGGGGGATTAAGGGGGATTTTCAACTCTCCAACTCCCCTTTGACTGGGCAATAGCAAAGGGTTAAACTCTAAAGGGAGATTGACATTTTACACGAAAGCGTGTAAAATCAGGCCAAATGACGATTAAAGTCCTCGATAAGAAGGTTATTTCCCAGATTGCCGCCGGCGAGGTGGTGGAGAGGCCGGCTTCGGTGGTGAAGGAGCTGGTGGAGAATGCCCTGGACGCCGGCTCAACGCAGATTACGGTGGAGGCGCGGGGCGGCGGCACCGACCTGATAAGGGTGAGCGATAACGGCAGCGGCATCCCCGCCGGTGAGGTGCTGCTTGCTTTTGAGAGGCATGCCACCAGCAAGGTGAGCAGCCTGGATGATTTGCAGTCCATAAATAGCCTCGGCTTTCGCGGGGAGGCGCTGCCGAGCATCGCCGCCGTGGCACACGTTGAGGTGGTCACCTGCGCCGACGGGGAAGCGGCGGGCACCTCTCTCAGCATGGAGGACGGAGCGGTAGTCAGCAGGAAGAGTCAGGGCCGTTCCCGGGGCACGACCATCGCCGTGCGCCATCTCTTCGGCAATGTGCCGGCGCGGCTGAAGTTCCTGAAATCGGCGGCCACGGAGAATGCCCACATCGCCAACGTGGTCAGCCAGTATGCCCTCGCCTTCCCTGGGGTGGGCTTCACCCTGCTCATTGATGGCAAAGAGACACTGAGGACGTCGGGGCGGGGGAAGCTGCTGGATAGCATCATTGATGTTTACGGACTGGACACGGCTCAGCATATGCTTAAGGTTGAGGGCGTGGAGGGGGAGTGGCAGGGTGGTGCGCCCGTAAAGCTGGAGATAAGCGGCATGGTCGGCTCGCCCGAGGTGAACCGCACCGGGCGCGGCTGCCTGAGCTTCTTCGTCAACCGCCGCTGGGTTACTAATCGGGTGCTCGCCTGGGCGGTGGAGGAGGCCTACCACGGGCTGTTGATGGTGGGCAAGCACCCGCTGGCGGTAATCAATATAGCGCTGCCGCCTGCGCAGGTGGACGTTAACATCCATCCCGCCAAGAGCGAGGTGAAGTTCTGCGACGAACATGCCGTCTTCGGTGCCCTGCAGAAAGCGGTGCGCCGGGCGCTGCTGGAGCAGATGCCTGTGCCCGGAATTGAGGAAGTGGCGACCAGCTACGCGCCGCCCAGGGCGGGCATGACGGAGCTATGGCCGTCTTTTGGGGATGAGAGCCGTGGTGCGACGACCCCCGACGCCGCGACTCATCGCCGAGGCACTGCCGGTGCTGCGCGTGCTGGGCCAGGCGCTGGGCAAGTACATCGTGGCCGAGGGGCCCGACGGCGTTTATCTTATTGACTATCACGCCGCCCACGAGCGCGTCCTTTTCGACAGGCTGGAGAAGCAATGGTCGTCCCGCGCGGTGGAGAGCCAGGGGCTGCTGTCTCCGGCCACGATTGAGGTCAGCCCGGCGCAGGAGGAAATCCTGAAGTCGGGTCGCCGGGACTGGACTGAATTCGGCTTTGCCATTGAACCATTCGGCGACAGGACTTATCTGGTGCGGGCCATACCGCAGCTGCTATGGGAGTCCGACTGGCTGGCGGCGCTGAGGGAACTGCTCGACTCTCTATGTGGGGAGGGCGAGGATAAGCGGCAGGAGAGGATGCTCATGTCCATCGCCTGCCACGGCGCGGTTAGGGCGGGAAAGGCGTTGAGCGACGACGAGATGCGCGAGCTGGTGCGGCAGCTGGAGCAGACGGCCAACCCGCATACCTGCCCCCACGGGCGCCCCACCATGATTCACCTCAGCTCGGGACGACTTGAGAGGGAGTTCGGCAGAAGCTAACTCTGCTCGTATAGCTCGCCTTCGGACGGTCGCTGCAGCA
>CAYWUK010000140.1:0-4859 GCA_964461475.1 uncultured Dehalococcoidaceae bacterium | reverse complement strand
GAAAGAGATGGAACGCACGGCGAAATACGGACTGGGCTGGCTGCCGGCCTGCCTGTCGCCCCAGGCCATTAAAGACAGGCTCGTTCGCATGGATTCCTATTTCAAGCAGGAGGGGCGCAGCCTGAGCGAGATTGAAATCGCCCCGCAAATATTCATCAGCATCGGGCGCAACAAAGAAGATGCGATAGACAAGTTCAAGAATTCGGGCCTGTACCACCACGTGGTCTCCCTCAAGGCTTCTACGCTCAAGGGCGACAGCATAGTGGACCTGGACGACTTCAACCTGATAGGCAGCCCCGACGATATCATTAAGAAGGTGAAAGAATACGAGGCGGTGGGGGTTGACCATATCACCGGCCTGTCTTTCCCGGTCAGGGATGTCAAAGACCTTGAAAAGCAGATGAAGATATTCGCCGAAGAGGTCATCCCGGCCTTTAAGTAACGCGGCGGGAAAGCAAAGCAGAATGTTCACCAGAGAAGGAAGAGAACGATGAACACAGAACGCGCGCTCAAAATAATGGACAAGCACAACTTCGACGGCATAATCGCCAGCAAACCGGCCAACCTGAAGTATATGTGCAACTACGAAAGCTACGTCCTCAAGCACATCGCGGGGAATGACGCCTACGCCATTTTGCCGAACAGGCCTGGCGCCAAACCAACGCTGATTGTGCCACTTTTTGATATGGAGCTGGCGGTTGACCTGTTGCCCTACGTGGCGGAAATAGTCCCATACGGGCGTTTCATCTATTATCTCAATCCGGGGGTGAAACTGTCCGAAAGGGATGAATGGATAAAGAAGTCCGCCCTTGACAGCACACCGATTCCCTCCGTCCTGGAGGCGGTGGCCTCAACGCTGAAGAAGCTGGGACTGGATGGCAAAAGGATTGGGCTGGATGAGAGCTATTTCGCGCCGAAGTCCTATAAGAGTTTTGTGGAAAACATGCCTGCGGTGGAGTTCGTCGATGCTTATGCCATCATGCGGGAGATCAGGATGGGCAAAACGCCCGAAGAAGTAGAGCTTCTGGAGCAGGGCGTCAGGGCACAGGAGGAGGCGTTGCAAAACTCTCTAAACCTGGCCGCGGAGGGTGTGTCCGAGAAGGATTTTGAGGATGTTTTTCTGAAGACCATATTTAAACATGGCGGCATTTCCATATTCGACTGCATTTATTTCGGGGAGCAGAGCAACTATAACCAGGTGGCATGTTCTCCAGACAAACGCCTCGCCGATGGCACCCTCATCCGCTACGACGTAGGCTCGTCATTTAAGGGATATTTCTCCGATATCGCTAGGACAGCCGTCTTCGGCAAGGCAAGCGAAATACAGAAGCAGCGCTATCAGGCGATGCTGGAAGGCCATCTTGCAGCGCTGGAGCTGGTAAAGCCGGGGGCCAGGGCTTCAGACCTGTTTAACCGTGCTATTGAGGTATCCAGGAAGCGAATCCCGGAGTTCAACCGGACGCATATCGGCCACGGCATCGGCGTTGAGCTCTACGAGCCGCCAAACATAACGCCGACCTCAGAGGTTGTCATTGAAGAGGGGATGGTATTCAACGTAGAGCTGCCCTATTATGAACTTGGGCTGGGCGGGTTCCAGATAGAAGACACGCTGGTGGTGACTAAAAACGGCTTCCGTTTGCTGACCACCCTTGACCAGGAATTGCTTAAAGCTTAACTAGCATAACCGGTACTCGCGATAAATCTGAGGTTGTTATATATAAAGCCTGGCTTTACGCGAATACGAAGAGGTTTCGTGGAGGTTGCTATGCTCTCCAAAGCCCAGCAACTCAGTGCTGCCGAGGCATCTCATTCCAGCTTGAAACAGGATGACTTGCTTGAGCTTATCAGGAATCGTCGCTCAATACGCAGATATAGCCGAAGAAAGCCTTGCCAGGCTGATATCGACCGCATTATAAGTTGCGCAGCTTTTGCCCCATCGGCCCATAATGCGCAGCCCTGGCGCTTTTTCGTGCTCAATGATGAAAGCAAAAAGGCGGCGCTGATTGAGCAAATGGCGCTCAGGTTCAGGCAGGACCTTAAAAGTGACGAGGTGGATGAAGAAGAGATAAAGGTGAGGGTACAGGAGTCAGTTAAGCTGTTCTCCGACGCACCGGTGATTATCATCGCCTGCATTGACATGGTGGACATGGACAAATACCCGGACACGGCGCGCCAGCAGGCAGAAACGACTATGGCCACGCAGTCGCTGGCGGCCGCCATTCAGAATCTGCTGCTCGCAGCCAGGGCAGTGGGGCTTAGCGGCTGCTGGTACTGCGCGCCCCTCTTCTGTCCTGAGGTAGTCAAGAGCACGTTACACCTCCCTGAGGGCAGCGTCCCCCAGGCCTTGCTCACGGTAGGGTATCCAAGTGAAAAACCGTTGGCACCATCCAGATTGGAGCTTGATGAAATCAGGTCCATCTTATAATAAAGCCATCACGATAATCTCCGGTGGGGTTGGCGGCGCCAAGCTGGCGCGCGGCTTTGTCCTGGCCTTCCCCGAGCGGCGCATAAACATTATTGCCAACACGGCTGACGATACCGAATTCCACGGGCTTTACGTATCGCCTGACCAGGATTCGCTGATGTACGCGCTTGCCGGGCTCTCCTCTCAGGAGAGAGGATGGGGCATAAAGGACGATTCGTTCCATTGCCTCAGTCAGCTGGCGGAATACGGCGAAGCCGCCTGGTTCAAGCTGGGCGATAGAGACATGGCCACTCAAATCCTGCGTACGAAACTGCTCAGGGAAGGAAAGACATTAACGCAGGTGACGTCGCATTTATCAAGGAAGCTTGGCATTCACGCTAATATACTGCCGATGACGAACCAGAGGGTGCGTACATTCATCAAGACAGATAAAGGCAACCTGCCTTTTCAGGAATATTTCGTGTTGAAACAGAAAGAGGTGCGCATTAAAGACATCTCCTTTAAGGGCATCGGAAAATGTCGGCCCACCGAAGAAGTGGCCGATGCTATCGGTCAGGCCGAAATGATTGTTTTTGCGCCTTCCAACCCCGTGGTGAGCGTCTTGCCCGTATTAAGCGTTTCCGGCATGAAGGGACTGCTTAAGAAGTCGACAGCGCTGAAGCTGGCTGTTTCGCCTTTCGTGGGCAAGAAGGCGGTATCCGGCCCGGCCAAGGAATTGATTGAGGCCAAAGGATTTGAGGGCTCTTCCACGGGACTGGCACGTTTCTACTCCGGAATAATTGACATAATATTTATCCACCCCTCGGATGAGGGTGAGAAAGAAAAGATTGAGAAAGAGGAGATGGCAGTCGTCACGGCGGAGACCATAATGAAAGACGCGGACGACAGCATATTTCTGGCGCGGAAAATCTACCAGACCTTCACACAGCAAAGAGGGTTAATGCCTTGAGTATCCTGTTTGTCCTGCCGGTGAAGGATTTAAGCCAGTCCAAGTCCAGGCTCTCGTTTGAGATGGGCCAGCAGCAAAGGGAGCTGCTGGTGTGCAAGCTAGTCAGACGGACCATCCAGATTGCGAAATCGGCTGCCTATGCAGGAGACATCTTACTGGTCAGCCGGGACGACAGGGTCTGCGATATTGCGAAAGCGGAAGCGGTGCATTTTCTTGCCGAGCAGGGGAGTGGTTTGAACCAGGCACTGGAACAGGCCACGGCATGGGCAAAAGGACGAAGCTACTCCGCGCTGCTGGTGCTGCCGCTGGACATACCATTTCTGGCAAAAGAGGATGTTGATGCAATTATCGGCATGAGCGTAGGCGAAGAGAGAATCAGCGTAATTGCGCCCGATGAGGCGATGGCGGGCACCAATGCCCTTTTAGTCAAGCCACCCGGCATCCTGCAATACCAGTTCGGCCCGGAGAGCTTTCTCAAGCACCGCAGGCAGGCCAGGGATAGGCATATCAAGTGCCAGATCTATCGCTCCGCGCGGGTGGCCTTTGACCTTGATTCTCCCCTGCAGTACCGCCGTTTTGTCAGTGAAAAACAAATGGAGTCGGACTTATGCCTGAAGAGCTGAAAGGGGTATCTATCATTCCCGTGGCGAACATGCCCTTGATAGAGGAAGGGGACGACCTGGTGAGCTTCCTGATTGGTTCCATCAAGGGCTCCGGAGAAACATTGCAAGATGATGATGTCCTTGTGCTGTGCCAGAAAATAGCCTCCAAGGCAGAGGGGAGAATAATAAGTCTGGGGGAGGTAGTTCCCTCAAGCGAGGCGCTGGAACTGGCCGAGGAGGTCGGCAAAGACCCGCGCATAGTCCACCTCGTTCTGAAAGAATCAAAACGCATCGTGAGGAAAAGCCATGGAGTTCTCATCGTGGAACATAAGAAGGGCTGGATTTGCGCCGACGCTGGCGTAGATTTCTCCAATGTGTCCGGGGACTGCGTTACCCTGCTTCCTGAGGACCCGGACAAAACGGCAGCGGACATCCGCAAGCGTATTTGCGAGATTATCGGCGTTGATATAGCCGTAGTGATAAGCGATTCCCAGGGTCGTCCTTTCCGCAATGGGGCAATCGGCGTGGCGCTGGGTTGCGCCGGCATGCCGGGCGTAATCAGCAAGGCCGGACATGAAGACCTGTACCGCTATAAATTGCGCAGGACGCAGATAGCCTTCGCCGACCTCGTGGCCTCGGCGGCGGTGCTGGTCATGGGAGAGACAGATGAGGGAGTGCCGGCGGCGATAGTGAGAGGGCTAAAATTTGCTGCTTCGGATAGTACGGCCATCGGCCTTATCCGCCCGGAAGCGGAGGACCTGTTCCGCTAGTGGAGGGGTTTGCTGTGAACGATGTGATAACCTATTCGCCATCAACCACCATCGCCCTTACCCACAACTGTGCCAACCGCTGCCTGTACTGCGGCTTCAGGAGGGACGGAGAT